>NZ_LT594522.1 GCF_900090215.1 secondary endosymbiont of Trabutina mannipara | reverse complement strand
TTATATATCTAAAATTAGATCTTATTTTTATTTAGATTATATCTTTTTATCTATATCTTATTATATCTCTTATCTATTCTATTTATATCTATTATCTTAGTCGTATCTTATATTATCTTATTCAGTATATTTCAGTATCTATCTATTCAGTATCTTATCATCTTAAATCTTATTATCTATTTAAGTTATTTTTTAAGTTATTTAAGTATCTTTAAGTTATTTAATTATCTTTAAGTTATTTTTTAAGTTATTTAAGTATCTTTAAGTTATTTAATTATCTATTATAGTTATCTATTTTATTCATTAGTTATCTATTTTAGGTAAAATTCATGATAGAATTCATGATTGAAATTTTATGAAATTTTTTATATAATTTAAAATTATCAGAAAATTTTTTAATTGTTATGTTATATTATATTATATTTTTTTATGTTATATATTTTAAATAGGTCTCCTTATTTATCTGATTTTAAATCAGTATTACGTATAATTAATTGTAATGAGGATTGTAATGATGATTTTAATGATGATTTATTATTAATCTCTGATGGAGTTATTTTGGGATTAAATAATTCTTTTTTTTCAAAGAAAATTAAAAATTCTATGAATATATATGCATTAAAAAATGATATTGAAGCCCGTGGGCTATTTTCTTATTATTTATCTAATATTAAACTAATTGATTATATTGATTTTATTAAATTAACTGAAAAAAATTTACAGCAAGTAACATGGTAATTAAAAATTAGTAATTAAAAATTAATAAAATAAAATTATAAAAAAGTTAATATAAAAAATTTAATAAAAGTAATTTAAATTTATAAAAATTAAAATTTTAAATTTTAATTAAATAAATTTAAATTTTTATTTTTAATTATAATTTTAATTATAATTATTAGGAGCATTATTGAATGACAACAATTAATCAACTAGTACGAAAAAAACGTTCTAGAAAAATTACAAAAAGTAATGTTACAGCATTAGAATCTTGTCCACAAAAACGGGGAGTATGTACTCGAGTATATACAACAACTCCCAAAAAACCAAATTCAGCTTTGCGTAAAGTTTGCCGTGTTCGATTAACTAATGGATTTGAAGTTACTTCATATATTGGTGGTGAAGGTCATAATATTCAAGAACATTCTGTAATATTAATACGTGGTGGTCGTGTAAAAGATCTACCAGGTGTACGGTATCATATTATTCGTGGTTCTCTTGATTGTTCTGGTGTTAAAAATCGTAAAAAAGGACGGTCTAAATATGGTGTAAAAAATATAAAAAATTAAAATAATTATTTTTATTATGGAGATTTTATGCCACGTCGTCGTTTCATTAACCAACGAAAAATTTTACCAGATTTAAAATTTAAATCTGAAATTTTAGCTAAATTAATTAATATTATTATGATAGATGGTAAAAAAGCTAATGCAGAAAATATTGTTTATACTGCATTAAATTTTTTAACAAAAATAACTAAAAAAAATCAATTAGAAGCTTTTGAAATAGCTATAAATAATGTACGTCCAATTGTTGAAATAAAATCACGTCGTGTTGGTGGTTCTACTTATCAAGTACCAGTAGAAGTTCGTCAAATTCGTCGCAATACTTTAGCAATACGTTGGATTGTTGAAGCAGCTCGTAAACGTAATGATAAATCTATGGCTTTACGTTTAGCACAAGAACTTTCTGATGCAATTGAAAAAAAAGGTGGTGCTATAAAAAAACGTGAATCTATTCACCGTATGGCAGATGCTAATAAAGCTTTTGCTCACTATCATTGGTAAAAAATAAAATAATTAAAATAAAATTATTTATTAGTAAATTTAAATTGTTATTGGTAAATAATTAGAGTTAATAATTAATTAAGAGTTAATGTAGTTAAGAGTTAATGTTAATTAATAAATTAATTAAATTAATAAATTTAGTTAATTCATTTTTAAATTAAAATTTAATATCTAAATTCAAATCAAATAAATTAAGGATTTTAATGGCTCGTATAACACCTATTACAAATTATCGAAATATTGGTATCAGTGCTCATATTGATGCAGGTAAAACTACTACTACAGAACGTATTTTGTTCTATGCAGGTGTAAACCATAAAATTGGTGAAGTTCATAATGGTGAAGCAACAATGGATTGGATGATACAAGAACAAGAACGTGGAATTACTATTACTTCGGCAGCTACTACTTGTTTTTGGTCTGGTATGGATAAACAATTTGATTCACATCGTATTAATATTATCGATACTCCAGGACATGTTGATTTTACTATTGAAGTTGAACGTTCTATGCGTGTACTTGATGGTGCTGTTATGATTTATTGTGCAGTAGGAGGAGTACAACCACAATCAGAAACTGTTTGGCGTCAAGCAAATAAATATAATATACCACGTATTGCATTTATTAATAAAATGGATCGTATAGGTGCTGATTATTTACGAGTAGTTGATCAATTAAAAACTCGTTTAGCAGTTAATCCGGTACCTATTCAATTAGCTATTGGTGCAGAAGCAAATTTTGCTGGTATTATAGATTTAGTAAAAATGAAAGCTATTTATTGGAATGAAAAAGATCAAGGTATAACTTTTTTTTATAAAGAAATTCCTAATAATTTAATTGAATTGTCTGATAAATGGCATCATTATTTAATTGAATCTGCAGTAGAAGCATCTGAAGATCTTATGGATAAATATTTAAACGGTAAAAAATTAACTGAAAAAGAAATTAAAAAAGGTTTACGTCAACGTGTTTTAAATAATGATATTATTTTAGTTACTTGCGGTTCTGCTTTTAAAAATAAAGGTGTACAAGCACTTCTTGATGCAGTTATTGAATATTTACCAGCACCAAGTGATATTGCTGCTATTAATGGTGGTAAAGATAAAGATACTTATAATAAGGAACATTATTCTAACGATAATGAACCTTTTTCTGCTTTAGCATTTAAGGTTGCTAATGATCCATTTGTTGGTAATCTTACATTTTTTCGTGTTTATTCTGGTGTTATAAATTCTGGAGATATAGTATTAAATTCAGTAAAAAATAAAAAAGAACGTTTTGGACGTATTGTCCAAATGCATGCTAATAAACGTGAAGATATTAAAAATGTATATGCTGGAGATATAGCTGCAGCTATAGGATTAAAAAATGTAACTACAGGAGATACTTTATGCGATCTATATACACCAATTATTCTTGAAAAAATGGAATTTCCTGAACCCGTTATTTCTGTTTCTGTAGAACCAAAAACAAAAATAGATCAGGAAAAAATGAGTTTAGCTTTATATCGATTAGCACAAGAAGATCCTTCTTTTCGATTTTTAATCGATAAAGAATCTGGACAAACTATCATATCTGGTATGGGTGAATTACATCTTGAAATACTTGTAGATCGTATGTATCGTGAATTTAATATAAAAGCTAATATTGGTAAACCACAAGTTGCATACCGTGAAACAATTAAATCTTCTGTTGAACAAGAAGGTAAATTTATTCGTCAGTCTGGAGGACGTGGTCAATTTGGTCATGTATGGTTACGTATTGAACCAATTAAAAATAATGATAAAGATTATGAATTTATAAATGAAATTGTTGGTGGTGTAGTACCTAAAGAATTTATTCCTGCAATAGATAAAGGAATTCAAGAACAGTTAAAAACTGGTATTTTAGCTGGTTATCCTATTGTAGGTGTTCGTGTAACTGTTTATGATGGTTCATATCATGAAGTTGATTCTTCAGAAATGGCATTTAAAATAGCTAGTTCTATAGCTTTTAAAGAAGGTTTTATAAATGCAAAACCAGTTATTTTAGAACCTATAATGAAAGTAGAAATTGAAACACCTCAAAAATATATAGGTGATGTAATAGGTGATTTAAATCGTCGTCGTAGTATAATTGAAGGTATAGAAGATAATATAAATATTAAAACTATTAAAGCACAAGTTCCTTTGTCTGAAATGTTTGGTTATGCAACTGAATTACGTTCAAAAACTCAAGGTCGTGCTTCTTATTCTATGGAATTTTTCAAATATAATGAAACACCAAATAATATTGCTCAAAATATTATTAAACATAATAATGTTTAAAATAAATTTTTTAAAATTCTATTAACTAATAGCACTATCCAATTATGGTATTTATTTCGATGGTATTTATTTCATAAATATTATATATGAAAATTAGCTATTCAATTTGAAAAAAATAAAAGTACGTTAATTTATTTTAAAAACATAATTTAGTAAATGTAATATACAAATAAAATATTGCTATATATAATATTTTATGTTTTTAATATTACCCCATAATATGGGGTTGGGATTATAACAGTTAACTAAGTAACTAAATAATAGTAATTTTTTAAAAAAAAGTTATTTGACTGTATGTTATGTATTTATGTATTATAGATTATAGAATCTATTCTTTTGAATCTTTTTTTAAAAAAAATGTTATTTAAAATTAAATTTATTTTTTATTTTATAATTGAATTATATGCTGAATTACGTAAAATTATTTGGCCTTCTTATCAAGAAACATTAAAAAATACATTAATAGTAACTCTGGTAACATCATTAATGTCATTAATTTTATGGGTAATAGATGGTATTATAGTTTATATCATATCATTTATTACTTGAGGTTTTAATAAAATGTCTGAATCTTTCCAAAAAAATTGGTATGTTATTCAAGCGTTTTCTGGTTTTGAAAAACGTGTAGCTCGTTCTATTATAGAACATATAAAACTTCAAAATATGGAAAATTTTTTTGGAACTGTTCTTATTCCTAAAGAAGATATAATTGAAATTCGTGGTAATCAGCGTCGTAAAAGTGAACGTAAATTTTTTCCTGGTTATATTTTAGTACAAATGGTAATGAACAATGATAGTTGGCATTTAGTACGCAATATATCACATGTTATGGGTTTTGTTGGAGGTACTTCAGATCGTCCTGCACCGATAAGTAATAAAGAAGTTGATATAATTATTAATAGATTAAAAAAAATTGGTGATAAACCCAGACCAAAAATTATTTTTGAACCTGGTGAATTAATACGTGTCATCGACGGACCATTTTCTGATTTTAACTGTACAGTAGAAGAAGTAGATTATGAAAAAAATCGTTTAAAAGTATCAGTTTCTATTTTTGGTCGTGCTACTTCAGTAGAATTAGATTTCAATCAAGTTGAAAAAAATTAAATCAAGTTGAAAAAAAATTAAATTTTTTATTTATTTTTTTAAGTTTTACATCTTATCTGACATTATTAAACAATAAAATTGAAATTTTTTCATTTTAAATGAGATTTATATGGTTAAAAAAATAAAATCCTATGTAAAACTGCAAATTGCTGCAGGTATGGCAAATCCGAGTCCTCCAGTAGGACCATCTTTAGGTCAACATGGTATTAATATAATTGAATTTTGTAAATTATTTAATACTAAAACAGATTCTCTTGAAAAAGGTTTACCTATTCCAGTTGTTATTACTGTATATTCTGATCGTTCTTTTACTTTTATTACTAAAAGTACTCCTACAGCTATTTTATTAAAGAAAACTGTAAGTATCAAATCTGGATCTAGTAAACCAAATAAAAATAAAGTAGGTAAAATAACTAATGCACAAATTATTGAAATAGCTAAAATAAAAGCACCTGATATGACAGGTTCTGATATATCAGCAATGGTCCGTTCTATTATTGGGACAGCCTATTCTATAGGTATAGAAATAGAGAGTTAAAATATGACTAAGCTTACCAAACGTATGCGTATTATACGAGATCAAATTAATTTTAGTAAGCAATATGATATAAATTCAGCTTTATTTTTATTAAAAAAATTTACACTAGTTAATTTTAATGAAAGTGTCGATATTGCTATTCAGCTTAATATCGATACACATAAATCAAATCACAATATTTGTGGTACTGTAGTATTTCCGCATGGAAATGGTCGTAATGTTCGTGTAGCGGTATTTGCTCAAGGAATTAATGCTCAAATAGCTAAAACTGCTGGTGCAGATATAATAGGTATTAACAATTTAGTTGATAATATTAAAATAGGTAAATTTGATTTTGATATAGTTATTGCTTCTCCTGATTTAATGCATATTGTAAGTAAGTTAGGAAAATTTTTAGGACCACGTAATTTAATGCCTAATCCTAAACTTGGTACTGTTACTTCTAATATTAGTGAAGCAGTTAAAAATGCAAAATATGGTCAAATACAATATCGTACTGATAAAAAAGGTATAATTCATACTACTATAGGTAAAATAAATTTTGATTCTAATAAATTAGAAGAAAATTTAGAAACATTACTTCTTGCATTAAAAAAAGATAAACCAATACCTACAAAAGGTATTTATATAAAAAAAATTAGCATATCTACTACGATGGGAGCAGGTATAGTAATTAATAAAAATTGTTTATCTAGATTTGTTATTTAAAATTTAAATTTTGAAAAAAAATTCCTATTTTAGGTATTAGGTAAAGTTAATAACTTAAGGGATAAAGTTTATGGTTTTAAATTTTAAAAATAAAAAAAATATTATTAATAAATTTAAACAAATATCAATGAATGCTATATCTGCTTTTATTATGGATTTTAGTGGTATTACAGCAAACCAAATGACTGAACTACGTAAATTAAGTCGTGAATCTAATATTCAACTATATATTGTTCGTAATAGATTAATGCAACGTGCAGTTAAAGGTACTTCTTTGGAATGTTTAAAAGATAAATTTATTGGTCCTAATATTATTGCATTTTCTAAAGAAAATGTTAATACATCAGCTCGTTTACTTACCTCTTTTTCTAAAAAAAATACTAATTTAAAAATTAAAATGGCAGTTTTAGAAGGAAATCTTATTCAAGATTCTCAAATTGAGAGTTTAGTAAATATGCCAAATTATAAAGAATCAGTCATTTTTTTAGTATCAACTATAAAAAATATATCTATAACGAAATTATTTCGTACATTAATTGCAGTATGTAATAAAAAAGAAAAATATAATATTTAATTTTTAAATTAATTTTTAAATTAGGAAAAAAATTAAAATGTTTATAACTAAAGAACAAATTATTGACACAATTGCTAAAATGTCTGTCCTAGATGTAGTTGAATTAATATCTATGATGGAAAAAAAATTTAGTATTTCTGCTAATCAAACTGCTATAGATGTAGCAATTACAAAAGAAGTACCTATTGAAAAAACAATAGAAGAACAAACTGAATTTAAAGTTTTTTTAAATGAAATTGGTACCAATAAAATTGCTGTTATTAAAGCTGTTCGTGGAGCTACTGGGTTAGGATTAAAAGAATCAAAAGATTTAGTTGAATCTGCACCTGCTATTATAAAAACAGGATTAAATAAAAATGATGCTGAAAATTTAAAAAATTTACTGGAAAAGGTAGGTGCTACTATTAGCATTAACTAATTTATTATTATTAAATAATTTATTTAATAATAAATTAGAAAAATTTCTACATTATAATAAAATTTAATTAGGTTAATTTAATTAGTTAATTAATTAGTTAAATATAGATGTTAAAAACACATACTAAACTATATCCATTTTCTGTTTCTGTT
This sequence comes from secondary endosymbiont of Trabutina mannipara, assembly GCF_900090215.1. GTDB lineage: Bacteria > Pseudomonadota > Gammaproteobacteria > Enterobacterales > Enterobacteriaceae > Mikella. The sequence goes on along the minus strand of NZ_LT594522.1, from coordinate 290,884 downwards.
AATATTTATGTTAACTAATTGAGGAGCTCTATGTTTTTTTACTCTCATACTGAAAAAAAACGTATTCGTAAAGATTTCGGAAAACGTCCGCAAATTTTAGATATTCCTTATCTTCTTTCTATTCAGCTTGATTCATTTCAAAAATTTATAGAACAAGATATAGAAGGTCAATATGGTTTAGAAGCAGTTTTTCGTTCTATATTTCCTATAAAAAGCTATAATGGTAAATCTGAATTACAGTATGTTACTTATCGTTTAGGAGATCCTATTTTTGATATAAAAGAATGCCAAATGAGGGGGATAACTTTTTCGTCACCTTTACGTGTAAAATTGCGTCTTATTATTTATGAACGCGAAATATCAGAAATTACAGTAAAGAATATAAAAGAACAAGAAGTATATATGGGTGAAATACCACTCATGACAGATAACGGTACTTTTATAATTAATGGTACAGAACGTGTCGTTGTTTCTCAATTACACCGTAGTCCAGGAGTTTTTTTTGATAGTGATAAAGGTAAAATACATTCTTCTGGAAAAATATTATATAATGCTCGCATTATTCCTTACCGTGGTTCATGGTTAGATTTTGAATTTGATTTAAAAGATAATTTATTTTTTCGTATTGATCGTCGTCGTAAATTACCTGTTACTCTTCTTTTAAGAGCCCTTAATTATAGTACTAATCAAATTTTAGATATTTTTTTCAAAAAAGTAATTTATGAGATTAATAATCAAAATTTGATAATGAACTTAATTCCTGAATTTTTACGTGGTGAAACTGCTTTATTTGATATAAAAGAGAAAGGTATTCTTTATGTGGAAAAAGGTCGTAGAGTAACATCACGTCATATTGATCATTTAAAAAAAGATAATATTGAACAGATTAATGTTCCTATAGAATATATTATAGGAAAAATAGTAGCAAAAGATTATTTTGATGAAAAAACTGGAGAAAATATTATTTATGCTAACAAAGCATTAACAATTGATATAATCAACAAATTAATTAAAGCAGGACATAAAATTATTGAAACATTATTTATAAATAATTTAGATAATGGTGCTTATATTTCTGAAACTTTACTTATTGATCCTACTAATGATCGTTTAAATGCACTTTTAGAAATATATCGTATGATGCGTCCTGGTGAATTACCCACTAATGAAGCCGCTGAAAATTTATTTAAAAATTTATTTTTTTCAGAAGAACGTTATGATTTATCAGCAGTAGGTAGGATGAAATTTAATCGTTCACTTTTACGTAAAGAAAGTGAAGGTCCTGGTATTTTAGAAAAAAAAGATATTGTTGATGTTATTAAAAAACTTATTGATATTCGAAATGGTAAAGGTGAAATTGACGATATTGATCATTTAGGTAATAGAAGAATTCGTGCAGTAGGTGAAATGGCAGAAAATCAGTTTCGTATTGGATTATTACGTGTAGAACGTGCAGTAAAAGAACGTCTATCTTTAGGAGATATGGATAATTTAATGCCGCAAGATATGATTAATGCTAAACCAATTTCAGCCGCAATAAAAGAATTTTTTAGTTCTAGTCAATTATCACAATTTATGGATCAAAATAATCCTCTTTCAGAAATTACACATAAAAGACGTATTTCTGCATTAGGACCTGGTGGTTTAACTCGTGAACGTGCAAGTTTTGAAGTTCGTGATGTACATCCAACTCATTATGGTCGTATATGTTCTATAGAAACTCCAGAAGGACCCAATATTGGTCTTATAAACTCATTATCTGTATATGCACAAACTAATGAATATGGATTTCTTGAAACTCCCTATCGTCTTGTACAGAATGGTGTTGTTACTGATGAAATACATTATCTTTCAGCAATTGAAGAAGGCTATTTTGTTATAGCACAAGCAAATACTAATCTTAGTAAAGATGGTCATTTTGTAGATGAGTTTATAACTTGTCGCAATAAAGGCGAATCAAGTTTATTTAACAGTAAACAAATTAATTATATGGATGTTTCTACTCAACAAATAGTATCAGTTGGTGCTTCTCTTATTCCATTTTTAGAACATAATGATGCTAATAGGGCATTAATGGGTGCCAATATGCAACGTCAAGCAATACCTAATTTGATTACTGATAAACCATTAGTTGGTACTGGTATGGAACGTATTGTTGCAGTTGATTCAGGTGTTACTATTGTAGCAAAACGTAGTGGAAAAGTACAATACGTAGATGCATCTCGTATTGTTATTAATGTTAATTCTGATGAAACTTTTTCTGGAGAAGCTGGTATTGATATTTATAATCTAAAAAAATATATTCGTTCTAATCAAAATACTTGTATTAATCAAAAACCTTGTGTTTCTTTAGGTGAACTAATTAATCGTGGAGATGTAATAGCTGATGGACCATCTACAGATTTAGGTGAGTTAGCTCTTGGTCAAAATATGCGTATTGCCTTTATGCCTTGGAATGGTTATAATTTTGAAGATTCTATGTTAATATCTGAAAAAGTTGTACAGGAAGATCGTTTTACTACTGTACATATTCAGGAAATGACTTGTATATCTCGTGATACAAAATTAGGTTCTGAAGAAATTACTGCTGATATTCCAAATGTAGGAGAATCTGCACTTTCAAAATTAGATGAATCAGGTATTGTATATATTGGTGCTGAAGTTAGTGATGGTGATATTTTAGTAGGTAAAGTCACACCAAAAGGTGAAAGTCAATTAACACCAGAAGAAAAATTATTAAGAGCTATTTTTGGTGAAAAAGCTTCTGACGTAAAAGATTCATCATTACGGGTACCAAATGGTACTTCAGGTGTTGTTATTGATGTTCAAATTTTTACTCGAGATGGCGTTAAAAAAGATAAGCGTGCGTTAGAAATAGAAGAAATACAACTTCAACAGATTAAAAAAGACCTTACTGAAGAATTACATATTTTTGAAAATGGATTATTTTCACGTATTCGTAATCTTCTTATTCTTAGTGGAATAGAATCCTCAAAATTAGATAAATTAACACGTAAAAATTGGTTAGAAATAGATATTATAAATAAAGATATTAAAAATCAATTTGATCAACTTATAGAACAATATCAAGAACTTAAGTATGAATTTCAAAAGAAATTAGAAGCAAAGAAAAATAAAATAATTCAATATGATAATTTAGCACCAGGTATACTTAAAGTAGTTAAAGTATATCTAGCAGTAAAACTGCAAATTCAACCTGGTGATAAAATGGCAGGACGTCATGGTAATAAAGGTGTAATTTCTAAAATTAATCCAATTGAAGATATGCCTTATGATGAAAATGGTGTACCTGTAGATATAGTTCTAAATCCTTTAGGTGTTCCTTCTAGGATGAATATAGGTCAAATTTTAGAAACTCATTTAGGTATGGCAGCAAAAGGTATTGGTGATAAAATCAATTATATGCTAAATCAGCATAATAATATTAAAAAATTACGTAAATTCATTCAGAAAGCTTATAATGTAGGTGATAATTTACGCCAGAAAATAAACATTGATTCATTTTCTGATGAAGAAATACTTTGTTTAGCAAACAACTTAAAAAAAGGAATGCCAATTGCTACACCAGTTTTTGACGGTGCTAAAGAAAAAGAAATTAAAGAATTATTAAAACTGAGTGGTTTACCTAGTTCTGGTCAAATAACTTTATTTGACGGAAGAACAGGAGAAAAATTCGAACGACAGGTTACTGTTGGATATATGTATATGTTAAAACTTAATCATTTAGTAGATGACAAAATGCATGCCCGTTCTACGGGATCTTATAGTTTAGTTACTCAACAACCTTTAGGAGGAAAAGCACAATTTGGTGGCCAGCGTTTTGGAGAAATGGAAGTATGGGCTTTAGAAGCATATGGTGCTGCTTATTCATTACAAGAAATGCTAACTATTAAATCAGATGATGTTAATGGTAGAACTAAAATGTATAAAAATATCATTGATGGTAATTATATGATGGAACCCAGTATGCCTGAATCTTTTAATGTTTTATTAAAAGAGATTAGATCTTTAGGGATAAATATTGAATTGGAAAAAAATAAGTAATCATATACTGGTACTTAGTATACAAGATAGATTGATAGTTTCAAGTTCAAGAATAATTTAAAGTTATTTAACTTCGGTAGGAATCAATCTGTGAAAGATTTATTTAATTTTTTAAAAAAACAAAATAAAAATGAAGAATTTGATGCAATAAAAATTACACTAGCCTCACCAGAAATGATTCGTTCTTGGTCTTTTGGTGAAGTAAAAAAAGCAGAAACTATTAATTACCGTACCTTTAAACCAGAGAGAGATGGTTTATTTTGTGCACGTATTTTTGGACCTATAAAAGATTATGAATGTTTATGTGGTAAATATAAAAGATTAAAACATCGAGGTGTAATTTGTGAAAAATGTGGAGTAGAAGTTACACAAACTAAAGTTCGTCGTGAACGTATGGGTCATATTGAATTAGCTTCACCTACTGCACATATTTGGTTTTTAAAATCATTACCTTCCCGTATTGGGTTATTATTAGATATGTCATTACGTGACATAGAAAGTGTATTATATTTTGAATCTTATATTGTAGTTGAAAGTGGTATGACTAATCTTGAATGCCGCCAAATTTTAACTGAAGATCAATATTTAAATGCTTTGGAAGAATTTGGTGATGAATTTAAAGCGAAAATGGGTGCTGAATCAATATATGATATATTAAAAAATTTGGATTTAAAATATGAATGCGAAAATTTAAGAGAAGAACTAGAACATACTAATTTTGAAACAAAACGCAAAAAAATAACTAAAAGAATTAAAATATTAGAATCTTTTCTAGAATCAGGAAATAAACCAGAATGGATGATATTAACAGTACTACCAGTACTACCACCAGATTTACGTCCTTTAGTACCTCTAGAAGGAGGTAGATTTGCAACATCAGATTTAAATGATCTGTATCGTCGTGTAATTAATCGTAATAATCGTCTTAAACGTTTATTAGATCTAGCTGCACCAGATATCATTGTACGTAATGAAAAACGTATGTTACAAGAGGCAGTTGACGCACTAATAGATAATGGTCGTCGTGGACGTGCTATTACTGGTTCTAATAAACGTTCTCTTAAATCAATGTCAGATATGATTAAAGGTAAACAAGGACGTTTTAGACAAAACTTATTAGGTAAACGTGTTGATTATTCTGGACGTTCAGTTATTACTGTTGGTCCATATCTACATCTTCATCAATGTGGATTACCCAAAAAAATGGCATTAGAACTATTTAAACCTTTTATTTATGGAAAACTAGAAATTCGTGGTTTTGCAACAACAATTAAAGCTGCAAAAAAAATGGTTGAACGTGAAGAAACTATAGTATGGGATATACTAGATGAAGTTATTCATGAACATCCAGTTATGTTAAATAGAGCACCAACACTACATCGTTTAGGAATCCAAGCATTTGAACCAGTCCTTATTGAAGGAAAAGCTATTCAATTACATCCTCTAGTATGTGCAGCATATAATGCTGATTTTGATGGAGATCAAATGGCAGTACATGTTCCATTAACATCAGAAGCACAAATGGAAGCACGTACATTAATGATGTCTACAAAAAATATATTATCTCCTGCAAATGGAGAACCTATTATTGTACCATCACAGGATGTGGTTCTAGGTTTATATTATATGACTCGTGATCGTATAAATGCTAAAGGCGAAGGTATGGTGTTAACTGGACCTAAAGAAGCTGAAAAAATATATCTACTGGGTATAGTAGAATTACATGCTAGAGTTAAAGTACGTATTACTGAATATACAAAAAATAATAATAGTGAATGGATAGAAAATACTAGTATAATAAATACTACTATAGGTAGAGCCATTTTATGGCTTATTGTTCCTAATGGATTACCTTTCTCATTAGTAAATCAGGTATTAGGTAAAAAATCCATATCTAAAATGCTGAATACTTGCTATCGCTTATTAGGTTTAAAATCAACTGTAATTTTTGCAGATCAAATTATGTATACAGGATTTTATTATGCTGCTCGTTCAGGATCATCAGTAGGTATAGATGATATGGTAATACCAGAAAAAAAGATAGAAATTATTGATGAAGCTGAAGCAGAAGTAGCTGAAATACAAGAACAATTTCAGTCAGGTCTAGTTACTGCTGGTGAACGTTATAACAAAGTTATAGATATATGGGCTGCAGCTAATGAACGTATTGCTAAAGCTATGATGGATAATTTATCTACTGATACTGTAATTAATAATGATGGTATAGAAGAAAATCAAGTATCTTTTAATAGTATTTTTATGATGGCTGATTCTGGAGCTCGTGGTTCAGCAGCACAAATTCGTCAATTAGCAGGTATGCGTGGTTTAATGGCAAAACCTGATGGTTCCATTATTGAAACACCTATTACTGCAAATTTTCGTGAAGGTTTAAATGTACTCCAATATTTTATTTCTACACACGGTGCTCGTAAAGGATTAGCTGATACTGCACTAAAAACTGCAAATTCTGGATATTTAACTCGTCGTTTAGTTGATGTAGCACAAGATTTAATAATAACTGAAAAAGATTGTGGTACCTTTTCAGGTATATTAATGACTCCTGTTATTGAAGGAGGGGAAATTAAAGAACCTCTTCGTGAGAAAGTTTTAGGACGTGTTACAGTGGAAAATATTCTAAAACCAGGTACATCAGATATTTTAATAGAACGAAATTCATTATTAAATGAACAATGTTGTGATATTTTAGAAAAATTTTTAGTTGATAGTATTAAAGTACGTTCAGTAGTAACTTGTGATACTGATTTTGGAGTTTGTGCAAATTGTTATGGTCGTGATTTAGCTAGAGGTAATTTAGTAAATGAAGGAGAAGCTATTGGTGTTATAGCAGCACAGTCTATAGGTGAACCAGGTACACAACTTACTATGCGTACATTTCATATTGGTGGAGCTGCTTCACGTGCTGCTGCAGAATCTAGCATTCAAGTAAAGAATAAAGGAATAATTAGTTTAATAAATGCTAAATTTGTATTTAATTGCAATGGTAAGTTAGTTATTACTTCACGTAATACTGAACTAAAATTAATTGATAAATTTGGTAGAACTAAAGAAATATATAAAGTTCCTTATGGAGCTGTAATGGATAAAGTAAATTTATCAGAAGTTAAAAGTGGTGAAATAGTTGCTAATTGGGATCCGCATACTATGCCTATTATTGCTGAAGTTAATGGTTTTGTTCATTTTATTGATATGATTGATGGTCAAACTATTACTCGTCAAACAGATGAACTTACTGGTTTATTTTCTCTAGTAGTATTAGATACTTCAGAACGCACTATTAGTGGTAAAGATTTACGTCCTACATTACAAATAGTTGATATTAATGGTAATGATGTATTTTTACCTGGTACTGAAATACCAGCACAGTACTTTTTACCAGGAAAAGCAATTGTACATCTTGTAGATGGTGCTAAAATTACTTGTGGTGATACATTAGCACGTTTGCCACAAGAAACTAGTGGTATTAAAGATATTACTGGGGGTCTCCCACGTGTAGCAGATTTATTTGAAGCTCGTTGTCCTAAAGAACCAGCTATTTTAGCTGAAATTAGTGGTATAGTTACTTTTGGTAAAGAAACTAAAGGAAAAAGAAGACTTCTGATTTCATCTATAGAAAATAATAATTCTTATGAAGAAATGATTCCCAAATGTCGTCATCTTAATGTATTTGAAGGTGAACGTGTAGAGCAAGGAGATGTTATTTCTGACGGTCCCGAATCTCCGCATGATATTCTACGATTACGTGGTGTGCATGAAGTAACTCGTTATATTGTTAATGAAGTTCAGGAGGTTTATCGATTACAGGGAGTAAAAATTAATGATAAACATATAGAAGTTATTATTCGTCAAATGTTACGTAAAGTAACAATTACTAAGAGTAATAATTCAGAATTTTTAGAAGGTGAACAAGTAGAATATTCTCGTATTAAAATAGCTAATAGAAATTTAGAAAAAAATGGTAAAGAAAAAATAAGTTATATTCGAAATTTGTTAGGTATTACTAAAGCTTCTCTTGCTACAAATTCTTTTATATCAGCAGCATCTTTCCAAGAAACTACACGTGTACTAACAGAAGCTGCTGTAGCTGGAAAATACGATGAATTACGTGGTTTAAAAGAAAATGTTATAGTTGGAAGGTTAATTCCAGCAGGAACTGGTTATAATTTTCATAAAAATAGTGCTATTCCCAAAAATATATTATCTAAAGTACCAACAATTACTGCAGATAAAGCTTCTGCTAATTTAGCAGAACTTCTAAATAAAAAAAATGATTAATTATAAAATTAAATTTTTATTGAATAAAAATTCTAATAAATATTAGACAAAAATATAAAATATTGTATTATTTTATATAAATCTAAAAAATAGAAAGTAAATAGCCGGTATAGCTCAATTGGTAGAGTAACTGATTTGTAATCAGTAGGTTGAAGGTCCGATTCCTTCTGCCGGCATTCAAAAATTTTGAGGTGGGGTTCCCGAGTGGCTAAAGGGAGCAGACTGTAAATCTGCCGTCGTAGACTTCGAAGGTTCAAATCCTTCCCCCACCATATTCATTATTTTGCGAACATCGTATAATGGTTATTACCTCAGCCTTCCAAGCTGAAGATGTGGGTTCAATTCTCACTGTTCGCTCCAATATACGCTGCTGACATAGCTCAGCAGGAAGAGCACACTCTTGGTAAGGGTGAGGTCGGCAGTTCAAATCTGCCTGTCAGCAATTATGATTGCTAATATCTTTTCTAAAACTTATAGTTGCTTTGAATATATTAATATGGCAGTATGAAATATAATATTATTTGCAAAGAGGATTAATCTTTATGTCTAAAGAAAAATTTCAACGTACAAAACCTCATATAAATGTAGGTACTATTGGACATGTTGATCATGGAAAAACTACTTTAACGGCTGCTATTACTACTGTTCTAGCTAAAGCTTATGGTGGTAACGCACGTGCTTGTGAACAAATAGATAATGCACCAGAAGAAAAAGCTCGTGGTATTACTATTAATGCTTCACATGTTGAATACGATACTTTAAATCGTCATTATGCACATGTAGATTGTCCAGGACATGCTGATTATGTAAAAAATATGATTACTGGTGCCGCTCAAATGGATGGTGCCATTTTGGTAGTTGCAGCTACTGATGGTCCTATGCCCCAAACTCGGGAACATATACTTTTAGGTCGTCAAGTAGGTGTACCATATATTGTAGTATTTATGAATAAATGTGATATAGTTGATGATGAAGAGCTATTAGAACTTGTAGAAATGGAAGTACGTGAATTATTATCTCAATATGATTTTCCTGGAGAAAAGACACCTATTATTAGGGGTTCTGCATTAAAAGCATTAGAAGGTAATGAAATATGGACTAAAAAAATTATTGAACTTGCAGAAGCACTAGATAAATATATTCCAGAACCTAAAAGAATTATTGATCAACCATTTTTATTACCCATTGAAGATGTATTTTCTATTTCAGGACGTGGTACAGTAGTAACTGGTCGTATAGAAAGAGGTATAATTAAAGTAGGTGATGAAATAGAAATTGTAGGTATTAAAAATACTGTAAGAACTATTTGTACTGGCGTTGAAATGTTTCGTAAATTATTAGACGAAGGACGTGCTGGAGATAATGTTGGTATATTACTTCGTGGCACAAAGCGTGATGAAGTTGAACGTGGTCAAGTGTTAGCAAAAATAGGATCAATTAAACCATATACTAAATTTGATTCAGAAGTTTATATTTTAAATAAAGATGAAGGAGGACGTCATACACCTTTTTTCAAAGGATATCGTCCACAATTTTATTTTCGTACTACTGATGTAACTGGTACTATAGAATTACCAGAAGGTATTGAAATGGTTATGCCTGGGGATAATATAAAGATGGTTGTTAATTTAATATCTCCAATTGCTATGGATAATGGTTTACGTTTTGCTATTCGTGAAGGTGGTCATACTATTGGTGCTGGTGTTGTAGCTAAAATTATTGAATAATATTTACCAAAATAAACAAAATAAAAGTCTACAAATATCCATAAAATGAACTATTATGTTTTTATTTTTTGTAAAAAAAGAGCATTTTGTTCATAAATAATAAATAATTGGAGTTTTGGTCTAATGCAGAACCAAAGAATCCGTATTCGTTTAAAAGCTTTTGATTATCGCCTAATTGATCAATCTACAGTAGAAATAGTTGAAACTGCTAAACGTACTGGTGCTCAAGTACGTGGTCCCATTCCTCTACCTACACGTAAAGAACGTTTTACTATTTTGATTTCTCCGCACGTAAATAAAGATGCACGAGACCAGTATGAAATGCGCACTCATAAACGTTTAATTGATATTGTTGAACCAACTAAAAAAACTGTTGATGCTTTGATGCGTTTAGACCTAGCTGCTGGTGTAGATGTACATATTAGTTTAGGTTAATATTTTGAAAATAAAGAGATTAAAGCAATGAAAGGTTTAATAGGACGTAAAGTAGGTATGACTCGTCTTTTTACCGAAGGTATTTCTATACCAATAACTGTTATTGAAATAAAAGAAAATAGTGTAATACAAATTAAAAATTTTAAAAATGATGGATATAATGCTATCCAAATTACTTCTGGTATTAAAAATAAAAAAAGAATAAATAAATCTGAAGCAGGACATTTTGCAAAATCAGGTGTTGAAGTAGGATGTGGTTTATGGGAATTTAAAATTAATAATATTGAAGAAATGACTGTGGGTCAGAATATTTCTGTAGAAATATTCAGTACTATAAAAAAAGTAGATATTACTGGTATTTCTAAAGGAAAAGGATTTGCTGGTACTGTCAAACGTTGGAATTTTCATACTCAGGATTCTACTCATGGTAATTCACTGTCTCATCGTGCTCCAGGTTCCATAGGTCAGAATCAAACTCCAGGTAAAGTATTCAAAGGAAAAAAAATGTCAGGTCAGTTAGGTAATAAAAAAGTTACTATTCAGAATCTTGATATAATAAGGATTGATATCCAACGTAATTTATTATTAGTAAAAGGTGCTGTTCCGGGAGCAATTAGTAATCACTTGATAATTAAACCAGCTATTAAAGCGTAATAATCGAGGATATATTAATGGAATTAGTACTAAAAGATACACAGGATATACTAAATGTTTCAGAAAAAATATTTGGATTTAATTTTAATAAAGCATTAATTCATCAAATTATTATAGCTTATTTTGCAGGATCTCGTCAAGGAACTAGTTGTCAAAAAAATCGTGGTGAAGTAATTGGTTCCAATAAAAAACCTTGGCGTCAGAAAGGTACAGGTAGGGCACGTTCTGGTAGTGTTAAAAGTCCTATATGGAGATCTGGTGGTATAACTTTTGCAGCTAAGCAGCAAGATTATAGTAAAAAAGTAAATAAAAAAATGTATCGTGGAGCTTTAAAAAGTATTTTTTCAGAATTAATTCGTCAAAATCGTTTAATTATTGTTGAATATTTTTATATAAAAGCACCCAAAACAAAATTTTTAGTACAGAAATTACAAAATTTATTATTAGATGATGTTTTAATTATTACAGATAAATTAAATGAGAATTTATTTCTAGCTGCACGTAATCTCTACAAAGTAGAGGTTAGCGATACGAAAAGCGTTAACCCTATTAGTTTAATTGTTTTTGATAAAGTTATTATAACAGTTAATGCTATTAAGCAATTTGAGGATATGTTGGTATGATTTTTAGAAAAAAAAATTTATTTTAAGATATACTTAAATCACAACATATTTCTGAAAAAGCATCTACCTCAAAAAAAATACAACACTATTGTTTTTAAAGTAAAAAAAGATGCAAATAAAGCAGAAATTAAAACTGCTATATATAAAAAATAAAATTAATAAAATTATAAAAAATAAAATTAATAAAATACATACTCTTATATTTAAAGAAAAAAATAAGCATCATAAACAACGTAACTATAAAAAAGCTTATATTATCTTTAAAAAGGGTCAAAATATATAATTTTTATAAAAAAACAGAGTGTTTGTAATTATGAGGAATAATAACAATGTCAATTGTTAAGTGTAAACCCACATCTCCAGGTCGTCGCCACGTTGTTAAAATAATAAATTCTAATATTCATAAAGGTAAACCGTATAATAAATTACTAAAACCTCTTAATAAATCAGGTGGACGGAATAATAATGGTCGTATTACTATGCGACATATTGGTGGTGGGCACAAAAAAAAATATCGCATAATAGATTTTAAACGTAATAAAGATGATATTCCAGCAATAATAGAACGTTTTGAATATGATCCTAATAGATCAGCTAATATTACATTAGTAATGTATAAAGATGGTGAACGACGTTATATAATTGCACCCAAAGGACTAAAAGTTGGTGACCAAATTGAATCTGGTGTCGATGTAGCAATTAAAATAGGAAATGCTCTTCCTATGCGAAAAATACCTATTGGTTCCATAATACATAATGTAGAAATGAAACCAGGTAAAGGTGGTCAATTAGCACGTTCTGCTGGTTCTTATATTCAAATAGTATCTCGCGATAGTGCTTATGTTACTTTACGGTTACGTTCTGGGGAAATACGTAAAATTAATTCTGAATGTCGTGCAACTTTAGGTGAAGTAGATAATGCAGAACATATGTTATGTATTTTAGGTAAAGCTGGTGCTAAACGATGGAGAGGTATACGTTCTACTGTTCGGGGTACAGCAATGAATCCTGTTGACCATCCGCACGGTGGTGGTGAAGGACGTAATTTTGGTAAGCATCCTGTATCTCCATGGGGTCTTCAGACAAAAGGTAAAAAAACTCGTAGTAATAAACGTACTGATAAATTTATAGTATGTCGTCGAATAATAAATTAGAGGATAAAATATGCCACGTTCTCTCAAAAAAGGTCCATTTATTGATTTACATTTGCTGAAAAAAATAGAGAAAGCAGTTAAAATAGGTGAAAAAAAAACTATTCGCACTTGGTCACGTCGTTCAATAATATATCCAGCAATGATAGGTTTAACTATTGCTATCCATAATGGACGACAGCATGTTCCTGTTTTTGTTGTAGATGAAATGGTTGGTCACAAATTAGGTGAATTTTCGCCCACTCGTACTTATCGCGGTCATGCAGCAGATAAAACTACTAAAAAAAATTAAATTTAGGAAATAAATAGATGGAAACTATAGCTCAATATCGCTATGCGAATTCTTCTGCTCAAAAAGTTAGATTAGTAGCGAATCTAATTCGTGGTAAAAAAGTTTCGCAAGCTCTAAAAGAACTAACTTATAATAAAAAGAAAGCTGCTGGTATAATAAAAAAAACAATAAAATCTGCTATTGCTAATGCTGAACACAATAATGGTGTAGAAGATATTGATGATTTAAAAATTGCAAAAATATTTGTTGATATTGGTCCCAGTATTAAACGTATTATGCCACGTGCCAAAGGTCGTGCAGATCGTATCTTAAAACGTAAAAATCATATTACGGTAATTTTATCTATTTAATTTTTTGGAGTAAATTAATGGGTCATAAAGTCAACCCAAATGGTATTCGTCTGGGAATTGTTAAATTATGGAACTCTACTTGGTATGCAAATACTAAAGAATTTGCTAATAATCTAGATAACGATTTTAAAATTCGTAAATTTCTAATTAATGAATTATCGAATTCTTTTATTTCTCGTATAGTAATAGATCGTCCAGCAAATAGTATTATGGTAACAATTCATACGGCTAGACCAGGTCTAGTAATAGGAAAAAAAGGCGAAGATATTGAAAAACTACGTAAAATTATATCTCATATCGCTAAATTACCAGCACAAATTAATATTAATGAAATACGTAAACCTGAAATGGATGCTAAATTAGTTGCTGAAAGTATATCTTCACAATTAGAACGTCGTATTCTGTTTCGCAGAGTAATGAAACGTGCTGTACAGAATGCAATGCGTATTGGAGCTAAAGGAATTAAAATTGAAGTTAGTGGGCGTTTAGGAGGATCTGAAATAGCACGTACTGAATGGTATCGAGAAGGTTGTGTTCCCCTACATACTTTGCGAGCAGATATTGATTATAGTACTTCTGAAGCGTATACCATCTATGGTGTTATAGGATTAAAAGTATGGATTTTTAAAGGTGAAATTTTAGGTAATATGAATACTATTGAACACAAAAAAACAAATAATTAAAATTTAATGTAAATAAAGCGGTAAGTAAGGCAAGGAGAATTTTTGATGTTACAACCAAAACGTACAAAATTCCGTAAAATGCATAAAGGTCACAATCGGGGACTAGCAGTAAGTATGGATATTAAATTCGGTAGTTTTGGTTTAAAAGCTATTGGACGTGGTTATTTAACTTCTTGTCAAATTGAAGCAGCGCGTCGTGCTATAACACATGAAATTAAGCATCAAGGTAGGATATGGATTCGTATTTTTCCAGACAAACCAATTACTAAAAAACCTCTAGAAGTACGTATGGGTAAAGGTAAAGGTAATGTAGAATACTGGGTTGCTTTAATTCAGCCTGGTAAGATTTTGTATGAAATAGATGGTATTACAGAAGAATTAGCCCATGAAGCATTCAATTTAGCATCAGCAAAATTACCAATAAAAACTATATTTATAAAAAAACATATGGAAACTACTGAAGTTTTCAATTAATAATTATAAACAAAATAAAAAAATAAGTATACAACTTTTGCATAAAAATTGCGCGTGTGAAAACATTATTAACTTAAAGGGTACTTAATGAATGATACATACTTTGCAAGGTCGTGTAGTAAGCAATAAAATGGAAAAATCAATTGTTGTAATAATTGAACGGTTTGTAAAACATCCAATATATGGTAAGTTTATCAAACGTACAACTAAGCTTCATGTACATGATGAGAATAATGAAAGCAATATCGGAGATATTGTTGAAATAAATGAATGTCGTCCAATTTCTAAATCTAAATCTTGGAAATTAATTCGTGTTATAGAAAGAGCTATATTATAAGTAATATATTAACTATATTTTATATGTTATAAATGGAGTATTAACATGATCCAAGAACAAACTATGTTGTCTGTAGCTGATAACTCAGGAGCACGTCGTGTAATGTGTATCAAAGTGCTAGGTGGTTCGCATCGTAGATATGCCAATATTGGAAATATTATTAAAATTGCTATTAAAGAAGCAATTTTTCGTGGAAAAGTTAAAAAAGGTGATGTTTTAAAGGCAGTAGTTGTGCGTACTAAGAAGGGTATTCGTCGCTCTGACGATTCTTTAATTCGTTTTGATGATAATGCTTGTGTTTTATTGAACGATAATAATGATCAACCTATTGGTACACGTATTTTTGGACCAGTAACTAGGGAACTTCGTACTGAAAAGTTTATGAAAATTATTTCTCTAGCACCTGAAGTTATCTAGAAATCTTCTTTATTCTTTATTAAAAAAGAACTTTAAAAGGAAGAATAAAATGGCAGCTAAGATATGTATTGATGATGAAGTAATCGTAATAACTGGAAAAGATAAAGGTAAAAGAGGTAAAATTAAAACTATCCTCCCTAATGGGAAATGCATTATTAATGGTATAAATTTAGTTAAAAAACATAAAAAACTAATGCCTAATAATTCAGGTGGAATTTTAAAAAAAGAATCTAAAATTGATCTTTCTAATATTGCAATTTTTAATTTAGCTACTAATAAAGCAGACCGTGTCGGATTTAAGATTGAAAATAGTAATAAATTTAGAATATTCAAATCTAATGGTAAACTTATTAAGTAAGTAGGAGTAGATAATGGCAAAACTTTACGAGTACTATAAAAATGAAGTAGTTTTTCAACTAATTAAAAAATTTAATTATAGTTCTGTTATGCAAGTGCCTAACCTTTATAAGATAACTTTAAATATGGGCGTAGGTAAATCAATTTCTAATCAAAATTTTTTGGATAATGCTAAAGAATATTTAGCAGCAATTTCAGGTCAAAAACCAATTATAACTAAAGCACGTAAATCTATTGCTGGATTTAAAATCCGTAAGGGATATCCTATTGGATGTAAAGTAACTTTACGTGGTAAACGTATGTGGGATTTTTTAGAAAGATTACTTTTTATTGCCATACCACGTATTCGTGATTTTCGTGGTTTATCTATTAAGTCATTTGATGGCAATGGCAATTATAATATTGGTGTACAGGAAAATATTATTTTCCCAGAAATTTCTTATGAAAGAGCAGATAATGTTTGTGGATTAGATATTGCTATTACTACTACGGCAAAATCAGATAATGAAGGATGTAATTTATTAACAGCTTTAAACTTTCCCTTCTGGAAAGAAGGGAGTTACTAATGGCTAAAGAATCTATGAAAGCACGAGAAGTAAAAAGGATGAAATTATCTAATAAATTTTTTAAAAAACGTACTGAACTTAAAAATATTATTTCTAGTATAAATGTGGCAGATGAAGAACGTTGGAATGCGGTTCTTAAGTTGCAAACTTTACCACGTGATTCTAGTCCTTCTCGTAAACGTAATAGATGTCGTCAAACTGGTCGTCCTCACGCTTATTTAAGAAAATTTGGGTTAAGTCGTATTAAAGTACGTGAAGCTGCCATGCGTGGTGAAATTCCCGGTTTAAGAAAAGCTAGTTGGTAACAATTAACTATAGGAGTTAAAATAGATGAGTATGCAAGATCCAATTGCGGATATGCTAACACGTATTCGTAATGGTCAAATTGCTAAGAAAACTGCAGTTTATATACCTAATTCTAAGGTTAAATTAGCAATTGCTAACTTATTAAAAGAAGAAGGATTTATTGATAATTATAAAGTTTTAGGTAGTACTAAACTAAAATTAGAAATAATACTTAAATATTTTAAGGGAAAGCCAGTATTAGAAAATATACAACGTATTAGCCGTCCAGGTCGTCGTATCTATAATAAAAAAAATAAATTGCCAAAAGTAATGGCAGGTATGGGTGTTGCAGTAATTTCTAGTTCTTTAGGAATAATAACTGATCGTGCTGCACGCAAGGCTGGTATTGGTGGTGAAGTTATCTGCTATATAGCATAATGGTGAAAAAATGTCTCGTGTTGCTAAAACACCTGTTATTATTCCTGCAGGCGTAGATGTAAAAATAAAAGGAAAAGATATTTTCATGAAAGGTAAAAATGGTGAGCTAATTTACACTATTCATGAAATGATAAATATTGAATATGCTAATAAACAGCTAACTTTTGCTCCTACTATTAATAACAAAAAATATGCTGCAATTGCAGGTACTACACGATCGTTAATAAATGGAATGGTGATTGGTGTCACCTATGGATTTATTAAAAAATTACAATTAGTAGGAGTAGGTTATCGCGCTACAGTTAAAGATAATATAGTAAATTTATCTCTGGGATTTTCTCATCCTATTAACTATAACCTACCAAAAGGTATTACTGCAGAATGTACAACTCAAAATGAGATTATTATTAAAGGATCTAATAAACAGATTCTTGGTCAAGTTGCTGCAGATTTACGTAATTATCGTCGTCCTGAACCTTATAAAGGAAAGGGTGTTCGTTACGCTGATGAAGTTATACGTATCAAAGAAAAAAATAAAAAGTAAAACATAGAGTAATAAATATGAATAAAAAAATAGCTCGTATTCGTCGTTCAATAAGAACAAAAAGTAAAATTAAAAAATTAGGATCAATGAGATTAGTTATACATCGTACACTACGCCATATTTATGCACATATTTTTGAACCTACTAGCTATAAAATACTAGTAGCTGCTTCTACTGTAGAAAAAAATATTCTTGAAATAAATGTTACTGGTAATAAATATGCAGCTTCTGAAATAGGTAGAACTATCGCTATACGAGCCTTAGAAAAAGGAATTAAAAAAGTATCTTTTGACCGTTCTGGATTTAAATATCATGGTCGCGTTCAAGCACTAGCAAACGCTGCTCGTATAGCTGGACTCCAATTTTAAGGTAAATGTATAAGATGGCACAAATTGAAAAAAAATCTGTTTTTTTACAAGAAAAATTAATTGCAGTCAATAGAGTATCTAAGACAGTAAAAGGTGGACGTATTTTCAGCTTTTCAGCAATGATAGTTGTTGGTAATGGTAATGGTAGAGTAGGTTTTGGTTATGGTAAAGCACGAGAAGTTCCATCAGCAATACAAAAAGCAATAGAAAAAGCACGTCGAAATATGATAAATATTGCAATAAAAAGCGGTACTTTACAACACCCAATTAAAGGTACATATACAGGATCTGTAGTTTTTATGAAGCCAGCATTTAAAGGTACAGGTATTATCGCTGGTGGTGCAATGCGTGCAATTTTTGAAGTTGCAGGAATTCATAATGTACTAGCAAAAGCATATGGTTCAACAAATCCAATAAACGTAATTCGTGCAACTATTGAAGCTCTTATTAAGATGAATTCTCCTGAAATTATTGCTGCAAAAAGGGGGAAATTGGTTGAAGAAATTAGGAATTAATTTGTTACTATGATAAAAAATATAAAAATTATTCAAATTCGTAGTTCTATTGGTTGTTTGCCAAAACATAAGGCAACTTTGGTGGGGTTAGGGTTGCGTCATATTGGCCATACTATAGTCCGTGAAGATACCACTGCTATACGAGGTATGATTAATTTAATTTCCTATATGGTTAGGATAATTGAGGAATGAGGTATGCGCTTAAATGATCTTTCTCCAGCTGATGGTTCTAAATTTGCATCTAAACGTTTAGGACGTGGTATTGGTTCTGGATTAGGAAAAACCAGCGGTCGAGGTCATAAAGGTCAAAAGTCACGTTCTGGAGGTAAAATATATCGTGGATTTGAAGGAGGACAAATGCCTTTATGCCGTCGTTTGCCTAAATTTGGCTTTAATTCACATAAAGCAATACTTACAGCAGAAGTAAGTTTGTCTGATTTAGCAAATATAGAAGGTAACATAGTAGATATAAAAGTATTAAAATCTGCTAAGATTGTTAATATAAAAACTAAATGCGCCAAAATTATACTGTCAGGTAAAATAAAAAAAGCAGTTACAATAATAACAACAGCTGGTATTCGTATAAGCAAAGGTGCACGTTATGCAATCGAAGCTGCAGGTGGGAAATTTGAGGAATAAGTATGGATAAAGATAAAAAAATAGAATGGAATGTTAAAAGAGGAATAAAGGAACTAAAAAGTAGATTTTTATTTGTTATTGGTTCACTTATTGTTTTTCGTATTGGCTCTTTTATTCCCATACCTGGAATAAATAGTACTGTATTTACAAAATTAATTGAACAACAGCGCAGTACTATTATTGACATGTTTAACATGTTCTCTGGTGGTGCACTTAATCGTGCTTCTGTTTTTGCTTTAGGAATTATGCCATATATTTCATCGTCTATTATTATTCAATTGTTAACTGTAATTCACCCTACTCTTTCAGAAATTAAAAAAGAAGGTGAATTTGGAATACAAAAAATAAACCAATACGCCCGTTATGGTGCGTTAGTATTAGCTATATTTCAAGCAATTAGTTTTACAATAGGTTTACCAAATATGCCTGAAATGCAATCTTTAGTAATTATTCCAGGAATTTCTTTTTACTTAACTGCTATACTAAGTCTAGTTTGTGGAACAATATTCCTTATGTGGCTTGGTGAACAAATTACTGATCGTGGTATTGGTAATGGTATATCTCTTATTATATTTACAGGTATTATAGCCGGTTTACCTACTGCTATTAGCTATACTATTAAGCAAACTATAAAAGGATATTTTCCATTTTTATGTTTACTTTTAGTTGCATTTTTAGTTTTTGCTGTAACTTTTTTTGTTATATTCATTGAACATGGTCAGCGTCGTATTATTGTTAATTACGCAAAGCATCAGCAGCAAGGACGTTGTGTTTATTTAAATCAAAATACACACTTGCCATTAAAAGTAAATATGGCTGGAGTTCTTCCAGCAATTTTTGCTTCAAGTATTATTTTATTTCCAGCTACTATTGTATCCTGGTTTGGAGGTAGTCCCTATTGTGGATGGCTAACTAATATCTCTCTTTATTTACAACCTGGTCAACCACTTTATGCCTTACTATATGCATCGGCAATTATATTTTTATGTTATTTTTATACAACAATAGTTTTAAATTCTCGAGAAACAGCAGATAATCTTAAGAAATTAGGAGTATTTGTACCTGGTATTCGTCCTGGAGAACAAACAGCAAAATATATAGATCAGGTAATGAATCGTCTAACACTAGTAGGTGCTATGTATATTACTTTTATATGCTTAATACCTGAATTTATGCGTAACGCAATGAAGGTTCCATTTTATTTCGGTGGCACGTCTTTATTGATCGTAGTTGTTGTTATCATGGATTTTATGACCCAAGTACAAACTATGTCTACTCAGTACGAGTATGCATTTTTAAAAGAAACTTTAAAAAGTTATAATCGATAATTCTTGAATTTAAGAAGTTACGGAGAGTAACATGAAAGTTCGCGCTTCCGTCAAAAAAATATGTCATAACTGTAAAATAATTAAACGTAACGGTGTTGTTTGCGTTATTTGCAGTGTTGCTCCTAAACATAAGCAACGTCAAGGATAGCAATTAAAAAGAAGAAATATATTAACTTAGGAGTGCACATGGTACGTATAGCAGGCATTAACATTCCTGATAATAAGCATACTGTTATTGCATTAACTTCAATTTTCGGTATTGGAAAATCTTGTTCAAAACATATTTGTGCTGCTACAGGTATTGCTGAAAATATAAAGATTAATGATTTGTCTGAAGAGCAACTGGAAAAGTTGCGTGACGCAGTTGCTAAATTTGTTGTAGAAGGAGATCTTCGCCGTGAATTAACTATTAATATCAAGCGACTTATAGATCTTAATACTTATCGTGGTTTACGTCACCGTCGTAATCTTCCTGTTCATGGTCAGCGTACTAAGACTAATGCTCGTACCTGTAAAGGTACTCGTAAAAAAGTAAATAAATAAGGTGATTAAATGAATAAAATACCTCCTAAGACACGTAATCGTATTAAAAAACAAGTTTTAGATGGTATAGCGCATATATATGCGTCTTTTAATAATACTATCATAACTATTACTGATCGTCAGGGGAATACATTAGGTTGGGCAACATCTGGTTGTTCAGGTTTTCGAGGTTCTAGGAAATCTACTCCTTTTGCTTCACAGGTTGCAGCAGAACGTTGTACTGAAGCAGTAAAAGAATATGGTATTAAGAATCTTGAAGTAATGATTAAAGGTCCAGGTCCAGGTCGCGAATCTACTATTCGTGCTTTAAATGCAGCTGGTTTCCACATTACTAACATTACTGATGTTACTCCAATTCCTCATAACGGTTGTCGTCCCCCAAAAAAGCGCCGTGTATAGAAGAGTTAATTATTAAGTTAAGTAGCGTCTATTATTGGAGAAAAAATGGCAAGATATTTGGGTCCTAAACTTAAGCTTAGCCGTCGTGAGAACACAGATTTATTCTTAAAATCTGGTGTTCAAGCAATTAATTCCAAGTGCAAAATTGAACAAATTCCAGGTCAGCATGGCACGCGTAAAATACGTTTATCTGATTATGGTATACAGTTACGTGAAAAACAAAAAGTGCGTCGTATTTACGGCGTACTAGAACGTCAATTTCATAATTACTATAAAGAAGCAGTACGTAGAAAAGGTAATACTGGTGAAAATCTGTTGCAATTGCTAGAAAGTCGTCTTGATAATGTTGTTTATCGGATAGGATTTGGTGCTACTCGTGCTGAGTCGCGTCAATTGGTTAGCCATAAAGCAATTATAGTAAACGGTAGGATTGTAAATATCGCTTCTTACCAGGTTACTAAAAATGATGTTATAAGTATAAATGAAAAAGCGAAAAAACAATCCCGTATTATGGCTTCATTGGAACTATCTAATCAACGTGAAAAACCCACCTGGATTGAAATTAATTTTGATAAAATGGAAGGTATATTTAAAAAATATCCAGAACGTACTGATCTATCAGCGGATATTAATGAACACCTTATCGTAGAGCTTTATTCTAAATAGAGCTTTATTCTAATGATAAGGATAGAGCTATTTTATTAATAAATTTATAAAAGAGGACATAACAATAATGCAGAATTCGGTTACAGATTTTCTAAAACCGCGACTAGTAGATATCGAAAAAATAAGTTCAACGCACGCTAAAGTAACACTTGAGCCCTTAGAGCGTGGTTTTGGGCATACTATAGGTAACGCACTTCGTCGTATTTTACTTTCATCAATACCTGGTTATGCCGTTACCGAGGTTAAAATGGATGGTGTACTACACGAGTACAGCAGTAAAGAAGGTGTACAGGAAGACATACTAGAAATTTTACTTAATCTAAAATGTTTAGCAGTAAAAGTTAACGGTGAAAATGATGTAATATTGAATTTAAATAAATCTGGTATTGGTCCAGTAATAGCCGCTGATATTACTTACAATAGTAATATCGAAATTATTAACCCACAGCATATTTTATGTCATTTAACTGATAAAAATGCATCTATAAATATGCAAATAAAGATTCAATTGGGACGTGGTTATGTTCCAGCTTCTACCAGAATTAATAAAGATGAGTACAAGCCCATCGGGTTACTTATGGTAGACGCATGTTATAGTCCTATAGAGCGTATCTCTTATAATGTAGAAGCAGCTAGAGTAAAACATCGTACTGATCTAGATAAACTAGTTATTGATATAGAAACAAACGGTACTCTTGATCCAGAAGAAGCAATTCGTCGTTCAGCAACCATTTTAGCAGAACAATTGGAAGCTTTTGTAGACTTACGTGATATACGTCATCAAGAAATTAAAGAAGAAAAAACAGATTTTGATCCCATTCTGCTACGTCCTGTTGACGATTTAGAATTAACGGTACGTTCTGCTAATTGTCTTAAAGCAGAGGCGATTCACTATATAGGTGATCTTGTACAGCGTACTGAAGTTGAATTATTAAAAACACCTAATCTTGGTAAAAAATCTCTTACTGAAATTAAAGATGTGTTGGCTCTACATGGATTATCTTTAGGAATGTGTCTTGATAACTGGCCTCCGGCCTCCAACTAATTTATAAAATGGATAAAAAATAATGCACCATCGTAAGATTGGTCGTCAATTAAACCGTAATAGCAGTCATCTTAAGGCTATGTTTCGTAATATGGCTAGTTCTTTAGTTTATTATGAAATAATAAAGACAACTTTGCCCAAAGCAAAAGAGCTTCGTCGCTTTGTAGAACCGCTAGTTACAATAGCTAAAAATGACAGTGTTGCAAATCGTCGTCTTGCATTTTCTAGAATTAGAGATAATGTAATTGTAACAAAATTGTTTAATGAACTGGGACCTCGTTTTAAGATTAGAGCTGGTGGTTATACTAGAATTCTAAAATGTGGTTTTCGTACAGGAGATAACGCTCCTATGGCATATATAGAATTTGTTGATCGTGATAAAAAAATAACAGAGTAATTTAACATCACCATCAATTTGATCTATGTGCACGCTTACGTTCATTTTCTGTAAGATAACGCTTACGCAAGCGTATAGATTGCGGAGTTACTTCAACCAATTCATCATCATCAACAAATTCTATTGCTTGCTCCAAAGACATCTTAATAAGAGGTATAAGATTAGTAGCTTCATCTGTACCTGAAGCACGTAGATTAGTTAGTTTTTTACCCATTAAGCAGTTTACCGTCAAATCATTAGAGCGGTTATGAATACCGATAATCTGTCCTTTATAAACTTCAACACCGTGACCTAAAAAAAGACGACCGCGATCCTGAAGACCATATAAGGCGTAAGCTACTGTTTTACCTTGACCGTTAGAAATCAACACTCCATACTTACGTTGACCTATTTTTCCTGTAAGGACATTATCGTAGTGACTGAAAGTAGAGTGCAATAAACCAGTACCAGAAGTCATGGTTAGAAAATCAGTGCGAAACCCCAGCAGCCCCCTACTTGGAATTACATAATTTAAACGAACACGTCCTTTCCTATCAGGCAACATATCACATATTACCCCTTTACGGACACCTATAGAGTCCATAACCTGACCTTGATGCTGCTCTTCTATGTCTAAAATTAACGATTCAAATGGTTCCTGCTTAACGCCATCTACGGTACGAAAAATTACTTTGGGACGAGAAACGGCGATTTCAAATCCCTCTCTACGCATATTTTCAATAAGAACTGAAAGATGTAGCTCTCCGCGTCCAGAAACACAGAAGGTATCAGGATCATCTGTTTCTTCTACACGTAGCGCCACATTATGCACTAGTTCTTTATTCAAACGATCTCTAATCTGTCTTGAAGTAACATATTTACCTTCTCTGCCGCAAAAAGGCGATGTATTAACTCCAAATGACATAGATACTGTAGGTTCATCAATAATTAACGGAGGTAGCGCTTCTATTTGAGCTGAATCACAGATAGTATCAGAAATATTTAACTTTCCTAATCCTGTAATTGCTATAATATCACCGGCTTCTGCTATTTTAACTTCTATGCGCTGTAATCCTATATAACTTAATATTTTGCCTACTTTTCCATTACGTCGTTTTCCCTCTTTATCTAATATAGTAACGTGCTGGTTTTTTTTTACATAACCGCGCTTTATGCGACCGATACCGATAACACCAACGTAGCTATTATAGTCAAGCTGAGAAATTTGCATTTGAAAGAGACCATTAGCGTAAATTTGGGGTGCATCTACATTCTTTACGATAGATTCAAATAACGGAGTCATATCATTAGACATGTTTTCATGTTCTAAACCTGCAATACCATTAAGCGCTGACGTATATACTATAGGAAAATCAAGTTGTTCGTTGGTAGCACCTAAGTTAACAAATAAATCAAATACTTGATCTACCACCCAATCTGGACGAGATCCTGGTCTATCAACTTTATTAATGACTACTATAGGTTTTAAACTATGTAAAAATGCTTTCTGCGTTACAAAACGTGTCTGTGGCATTGGACCATCTATAGCATCTACCAGCAATAATACTGAATCAACCATCGACATAACACGCTCAACTTCACCTCCAAAATCAGAATGTCCAGGAGTATCAACGATGTTGATGCGGTAATCGCGCCAGTTAATTGCCGTATTTTTAGCAAAAATAGTTATTCCACGCTCTTTTTCCAAATAGTTATAGTCCATTACACGTTCTAGAGTAGAACTACGTTCACTAATAGTGCCTGATTGTTGCAATAATTTGTCAACCAAAGTAGTTTTTCCATGATCAACATGTGCGATGATGGCGATATTACGCAATTTTTTAATCACAATTTTGCTATTTACCTCATAAGAATAAAGCGTTATTGTAAACGTGCATTCTAGCATAGACAGCTATATAATAGCTATTATACTATACTATCTTTTTTTACACGAGACGAAAGAATTTGAAAAAATACTTTAATTATCTAGGTACTTATTTTTTATTTAGCGTCCCTAATATACGCTTATTGCCGGTAAATAACGGTATTGAAATAGCATTCGTAGGACGTTCTAATTCAGGAAAATCTAGCGCTATTAATACGTTGACTAGTAATAAAAGCCTAGCTAAAACCAGTAAAACACCAGGACGCACCCAGCTTATCAACTTTTTTGAGGTTGAACCTGGTCTTCGTATAGTAGATCTACCAGGATATGGTTACGCTAAAGTTCCTGAAAATATAAAACGTCAATGGCAACATACTATTAGTGAATATTTGCAAAGACGCGATAACCTTAAAGGACTAGTAGTTTTAATGGATATTCGTCATCCAATGAAATATCTAGATCAAAAAATAATTATATTAGCTAAAAATTTAAATATACCCATTCTCATCCTACTCACTAAGTCCGATAAACTAACTTACAAAGCACGCAATGATCAGCTGAATAAGGTTCGTAAAATGACAATACCTTTGTTTAAAGGTGATATACATATTGAAATATTCTCGTCAATAAAAAAACATGGAGTTGAAACACTGCGACAAAAACTAAATACATGGTTTTCTATAAAATGTACTATATTACAAAAGTAGTGAGCTTTATCCAAATTTTAACCTACTCATGGTACATCTAACCTAAAAAAACTCTAAAACTCTATTAATATGCATTTATGCATTTGCGCTATCAACAGCATCACAAGGTCAAAAATACCAGGACGAAGATGTACAATGTCAATTATTAGTCTTCTTTTTTTTTAAAATTAACGGGGCACTACGTGGGAATACCGATGGTACAACCATTTTTTCTTCAAGGTCTCTAATCCAATATTTAAATTCGTAACGCTGAAACAATAGCATCAAAGCTTTGTATTCAGTTTTTTTAACTTTTAGTTGGTCATAAGATAAATTTAGTGCTACATTGGTTTTAATCTTAACAAGTTGGTAATAAATAAACACAATATCGCGGTACTGCTTAAGCTTGGTAGCTATAGTTTTAGCACCACGAAAACTTATATTTTTGATGTTGTCTAGCTGTTGATAAATAGTTTCTAGTCCTCCTACTCTATGTAAGAGTGCCAATGCTGTTTTTTTACCTATTCCAGGAACACCCAAAATATTATCTGAGCTATCACCTATCAGCGTTAAATAATCAATGATAAGGCTGGGTGGAACACCGAACTTTAACTGCACCTCTTTAGGCCCTATAATAGTATTCGACATAGTATTGATAATTTTTATTTTAGGAGAAACTAGCTGAGCCATATCTTTATCTCCGGTACTTATTAGTACATTAATACCGTCACTTGCTGCAGCAAGCGCTAAGGTACCAATAACATCATCTGCCTCAACGCCACTGATAGCAAACAGTGGTAATCCCATAGCTTTAACCATATTATATAGAGGTGCTATCTGATTGTACAGATCAGGTTGCATAGGCGGTCTATGTAATTTATAACGATTAAATAATTCATTTCTGAATGTATTACCATTAGCGTCAAACACTACAGCAAAATAGTTAGGACGGTATTGCAATAATATGCTTTTAAGCATATTTAATACGCCGTAGATTACCCATGTAGGTTCCCCTAAGCTATTAGTTAACGGTGGAAGAGCATTATAGGCACGGTAAAGATAATAAGAACCATCAACTAAAATTAACGATTTTTCTTTAATTGGAGCCATATTGTTGTTAATAAAATTTATTTTTTATTTTATAACAAAATGTTGTTTATAAGGATAAAAATTATTATCTTATAACAAAAAAATAAGGTCCCAACCCAGCGATGCCTGTTTAAGTAAACGCTAATTAACTTTATTACTCCTCTTTTTTATTAGTAGTGGTAACAGGATAACTAATCCAAACTTTTCCAGATGTTATCTCTGGAGACATAACAGCACTAGTAATCGGTACCGTAGATATACGGCGACGGCGTTGGCCGCTCAATTGCAAGTCACGTGGTGAACGATGCATATTATTTTTTTTATCGCTAATGCATATTTTACAATTCAGCTGCCTGCAAGTTTTGCAATTATGATGCTGATATCTATCATGATTTCTATATGTTAGTTCATTTGTTAGTTCATTATTTTTACTATGCCGCCGTTTATCGCGTCGATATTGTCGCGCCTTACTGCACAGAGTTTCCGTATTAACTGATGTCTCTACTATCAATAGTTCAGCGTTATTATTTTTACGCTGTTGTATAGTGCCAAGAATATATTTTAAGCTAGCAGCTATACTAGCTGCTATACGTCCCCACAGGCTGCTAGATGCACTTGCGGTATTTTTATAATATGAATTTTTTTTACTAACTAGCGGTAAATCTTCAGTAATTACAAAAGACGTTAGTGCCGGCTGCTCTAATTTTTTGCGTATAGCTGATTCTTCATGAAGATCTGCTTCATGTAACTGCGGAATTAAATAACTTAAAGTAGGTGCTTTTTCTCCTCCCTTACGGATCCGTGAAACCGCATAATGCGGAGTTTGAATTTGAGCGTTAGGAACTATAATCGCCCGCACACCGCCATGGCGTTTCTCGATTGCGTTGACTGCTCCGCGTTTCTCATTTAGTAAATAGGATGCAATAGGAACAGGTACGATAGCGTGTACTTCTTGTGTATTATCTTTTAATGCTTCTTCTTCAATTAGGCGCAGTATAGAAAGAGAAAGAGATTCGTTGTCACGTATAGTACCGGTGCCTTCACACCGTGGACAAACATGATGGCTTGATTCCCCTAGTGATGTACTCAGACGCTGACGTGAAAGTTCTAGCAGACCAAAACTAGAGATACGTCCTATTTGAATACGAGCACGGTCCTGAAGAACTAATTCTAGTAGACAATTTTCTACCGCTCGCTGATGGCTAGCTAGCGCCATATCGATAAAATCAATAACAATCAAACCACCTAAATCCCGTAGTCGCAACTGTCTGGCAATTTCATCAGCTGCCTCAAGGTTAGTATTTAAAGCGGTTTCTTCAATATCTACTCCTCTTGTTGAACGAGAGGAGTTTATATCAATTGCAGTCAAAGCCTCGGTAGTATCTATAACAATAGAGCCTCCAGAAGGCAATCGTACTTTACGCTGAAATGCAGATTCAATCTGCGATTCAATTTTGTAATAGCTGAATAGAGGAATTTCACCGCTATATAGTTTAATCTTCTTAATAAGAGCTGGACGACCCAGTGATGTAATATGCTCTATTGCTAGGTCCATAATTTTAGAATTATCGATTAAAATTTCACCAATATCAGATCGTAAATAATCACGGAAAGCACGAACAATAACATTACTTTCTTGATGAATCAAGAAAGGAGCTGGACGTTCTTCAGCTGCCTTTTTTATAGCCTGCCAGTGTTTTAGACGGAAAGTTAGATCCCCCTGCAGAGCAGCTGCAGATTTTCCTAAGCCAGCAGTACGTACAATAATACTCATGCCATCTGGTAGCTCCAATGAAGATAAAGCAGCTTTTAATTCAATACGATTTTCGCCTTCGATACGGCGCGAAATACCGCCTGCTCGTGGAGTATTAGGCATAAGCACCAGATAACTACCTGCTAAATTTATAAAAGTAGTTAGCGCTGCTCCTTTATTACCTCTTTCTTCTTTATCTACTTGTACGATAACTTCCTGACCTTTCTGTAGTAAATCCTTGATATTAGATTTTACATAAGAAGAAAAATACTCTCTAGAAATTTCTTTAAGTGGAAGAAAACCGTGGCGTTCGGCGCCATAATCAACAAATACTGCCTCTAAACTGGGTTCAATATGGGTAATTTTACCTTTATAGATGTTTGCTTTTTTCTGCTCATGCCCGGTACTTTCAATATTTAGGTCATACAGTCTTTGTCCATCTACTAGAGCTATACGCAACTCTTCCTTTTGAGTTGCATTAATTAACATTCTTTTCATTGTATACTCTTTTCTACTTTAGATTTGCATTCATGCTGCAGTAAAAAAAGGAAAAAACTTATAAGTGCAAAAATAGATTATTCCGCAGCAAGCGAAATGTTCGAATAACCATTGTCTGACGTCATTGCAACGTTTAGACTAAAAAAAATTAAAATTTATATATAAAAAAAATTATTGAAAGTAAATGATGCCACTGCTAATGCACATAGCAAGCAAAATTTATTTATTGATAATAACTTACAGTTAAGTACATAAAAAGTAGCACAATATCTTATGAAGACACAAAATACATTTGTACATTTTATCACTATTTCAGAAGATGAAGCAGGTCAGAGAATAGATAATTTTTTACATACGCATCTTAAAGGTATGCCAAGAAGTATGATTTACCGCATCGTGCGTAAAGGTGAAGTACGAGTAAATAAAAAAAGGATAAAACATGCATATAAACTGAAAAATAATGATAAAGTACGCATTCCTCCAGTTATATATAAAAATAAAGTATCTCTGTCACCATATAGTAATAAATTTGCTGCGTTAAATGACGCTGTAATCTATGAAGATGATTATCTACTTGTTTTAAACAAGCCAGCTGGCACGGCTGTGCATGGTGGAAGTAGTATCCATTTTGGTGTTATTGAAATATTGCGTGCTCTGCGCCCATCGGCGCATTTTCTAGAATTAGTTCATCGGTTAGATCGAGACACGTCTGGAGTACTTTTAGTTGCTAAAAAACGTTCAGCTCTAATTGCACTACATGATCAGTTACGTACTAAGAAAATGCAAAAATATTATCTGGCTCTAGTGCGAGGCCAGTGGCAATTACACCTTAAAAAGGTTGCAGAACCTCTTTTTAAAAAGACTCTTGCTAGAGGAGAGCGTATTGTTAGGGTAACAAGCAAAGGGAAACCATCAGAAACACGTTTTAAAGTGAAAGAGCCATTTAAATTGGCAACGCTAGTATTAGCTAGTCCGATAACAGGACGTACCCATCAGATTAGGGTACATGCTCAATATGCAGGCCATCCTATTGCGTTAGATAGACGATATGGTGATAGTACGTTCGATCAGCAACTAAGATGTTGTGGTCTTCATAGATTATTTTTACATGCAGTTGCACTGCGATTTTTTCATCCAGGTAACGGTGAAATATTGCATATAGAAGCTCCGTTAGATAAGCATTTGCGTCAGTGTTTGCTGTATCTACGTGCCCATTATAAATAAATTATTTTTTTCTTTAAGAATTCTAAAAAAGAGATTTTTATTTTAGTTAGTTAATGTTATATTAACTTTGTATTAATCTTCTTTGAAGAATTATATTCTTCACATTACATTATTATTTTTGCAATTTAGGTTAGGTGGTATTTAAAATTTGTTTTTTTATCCAGATCATTTTGACGTAATCGTTATTGGTGGTGGCCATGCAGGTACTGAAGCAGCAATGGCTTCAGCGAGGATAGGATGCAAAACCTTACTGTTAACGCATAGTATTGATACGCTAGGACAAATGTCCTGTAATCCTTCGATAGGTGGTATCGGAAAAGGACATCTAGTTAAGGAAATTGATGCTATGGGCGGATTAATGGCACAAGCAATAGATCAGGCAGGTATTCATTTTAGGATACTAAATTACAGTAAAGGACCTGCTGTTAGAGCTACTCGCGCTCAGGCTGATCGAGTTCTTTACCGGCAGGCTGTAAGATGCGCATTGGAAAAACAACCTAATTTAACGATATTCCAACAGACTGTAGAAGATCTAATAATAAAGGTCGATAGAGTTGTTGGTGTTGTAACGCAAACAAAGACAAAATTAAGTGCAAGCGCTGTTGTGCTCACAGTAGGTACTTTCCTTAATGGAAGGATTCATATTGGTATGGATAATTACAGTGGTGGCAGAGCAGGGGATCTACCATCTATTTCTTTGTCATACTGTCTCAGAAAGCTTCCGTTGCGGGTAAATCGCCTTAAAACTGGCACACCACCGCGCATAGATGCACGCAGTATTAATTTTTCGCAGTTGGCGGTACAACATGGGGATAATCCTTTACCTTTTTTTTCCTTTTTAGGATCGGATGACAAACATCAGCAACAGATTCCTTGTTATATTACTTATACTAACGAAAATACCCATGATATAATTCGCAATAATTTAGACCGTAGTCCACTTTATGCTGGCATTATTGATTCTGTAGGGCCGCGCTATTGTCCTTCTATTGAAGATAAGATTCTGCGCTTTGCAGATCGTAATGCTCATCAGGTTTTTTTAGAGCCAGAAGGTCTTACTAGCAATGAAATTTATCCTAATGGCATATCTACCAGCTTGCCGTTTGATGTACAAATAAAAATTGTCCAATCAATAAAGGGATTAGAGAAAGCGTGCATTATGCGTCCAGGATATGCAATTGAATATGATTTCTTTGATCCACGCGATTTAAAACTAACGCTGGAAAGTAAACTAATAAAAAGGTTGTTTTTAGCTGGTCAAATAAACGGTACAACCGGCTATGAAGAGGCAGCAGCCCAGGGCATGCTAGCTGGGCTAAACGCGGCACGTTTGGTTAAAGATAAAGAAGAATGGTCACCGCGGCGAGATCAGGCATATTTAGGTGTGTTAGTTGATGATTTATGCACATTGGGCACTAAAGAGCCCTATCGAATGTTTACCTCTCGTGCTGAATACCGGCTGCTATTGAGGGAAGATAACGCCGATCTTCGGCTTACAGAAATAGGTCGTAAATTAAAAATGGTAGATGATGTGCGCTGGGCTAGTTTTTGTTTAAAGCAAGAACTTCTTGAGCAAGAGCGACAACGTTTGCGTAATATATGGGTTAATCCTTATAGCAAAGGAATAGATAAGCTTAATTTATTGCTTAAATCACCACTAATACGCGAATATAATGGAGAAGAACTTCTGCGTAGACCAGAGATAAATTATTGTAATCTTACAAATTTTGATTTATTTAGTCCTTCTGTAGAAGACAAGAAAGTAGCAGAACAAATTGAGATTCAAATAAAATATCAAGGCTACATAGCTCGTCAGCAGGATGATATCATGCGCCAGATACGCTATGAACATATTAAAATTCCTGAATATATAAATTTTAGCGATATTTCTGGACTTTCTAACGAAGCCAGAGATAAACTCAATGATCATAAACCATGCTCTATAGGTCAGGCTTCACGTATTTCAGGTATTACGTCAGCATCAATTTCAATATTGCTGGTATGGCTAAAAAAACAAGGGCTTTTACATCACAATAACTAGATTTAAACTATATTTAGATTTAAACTATATTTATCCTTCACAATGAAATGGTATCCATGGTTAAACAGACCATATAGGCAGATATTAAATTGCTATCAGCAAAATAGTGGGCATCATGCTTTGCTACTTCATAGTCAGCAAGGTAACGGAGAGTTGTCATTGTGCTATGCAATTATACGCTGGTTGATGTGTCAGCAGCATAATGGTATTAAAAGCTGTGGTATCTGCCACAGTTGCCAACTTATGAAGTCTGGAAACCATCCTGACTTTTATCAACTAGAAATAGAAACAGACAGTAAAATACTAGGAGTAAATAGTATTCGTACCATTATTGACAGAGTATATGAACGTGCCCGCCAGGGAGGCGTAAAAATAGTATGGCTGCCTCAAAGCGATTATCTTACTGTACAAGCAGCTACTGCACTATTAAAAACAATTGAAGAACCACCAGAAGACACTTATTTTTTACTAGGTTGCCAGAAAAGATTGCGTTTGTTACCCACACTTAGAAGCAGATGTTTATACTGGTCGCTGCTGGCTCCTGAAGAAAGTATAGGTATCCTATGGTTGAAGCAATATGGTTATTATGATCTTCTTTCTGCACGTACTGCTCTGCGTCTCTGCAGCGGTGCAGTACCTGCAGCAGAGGTATTATTACAGCCTAAAAGATGGCAGGAGCGGTTGAATTTATGCGACGCGCTACAAAATGCTTATACCAATAGTGATTTTTTAGCACTATTGCCATCTTTAAATAAAGATGACAACGGTCCGTTATATTGGCTGCTCAGTTTTCTGAGCGATGCATTAAAATGGCAACAGGGAGCACAGGAATTTTTAGTTAATTCAGATAGAACATTGCTCGTGGACTCAATTGCGGCACGATGGCCAGCTATTGTATTGCACTCACAGTGGCAACAATGGCTGTATTGTCTGCGCCAATTGCAAGAAATAAATGTTACTAATAGCGAATTATTGTTAACCCATTACCTGCTTAATTGGGAACATGGAATTGTGGAAAATTATATTTATTCCCAGTAAAGAGAGTTAAACTATGTTTTTAATAGATTCTCATTGCCACATTGATAACCTTAATTATAAAACTTTGCACCTTAATGTAGCTGATGTAGTTAAAAAAGCACGATTGCATAATGTCAAATTGATTTTGGCGGTATGTACGACTCTGTCTAGCTTTTATGATATGAAAGCAATGATAGGTTGTCGCGATGATGTGTTGTTTTCCTGCGGAATTCATCCATTAAATATCAATGAACCTTATGATTTTGCAGAAATGCAACTACTAGCTTCAGAGAAAAGCGTAGTAGCGCTAGGTGAGACCGGTTTAGATTACTATTACCAAAAAGATAATAAAGCGCAGCAGCAGGAGGTATTCCGAGAACACATTCGTGTGGGCCGAGCATTAAAGAAGCCAGTTATTGTACATAACCGCTGCGCGCAAGAAGATACTATTGTAATTCTACGTAATGAAAATGTTAGTGAATGCGGAGGCGTACTTCACTGCTTTAATGAAGACCGCATAACAGCTAAAAAGCTACTGGATATAGGTTTTTATATTTCTTTTTCTGGAATGGTTACATTCAAGAATGCTGAAACGCTGCGCGAAACTGTACGATATGTTCCTATAGACCAGCTACTATTGGAAACAGATTCCCCATATCTAACGCCGGTCCCTTATCGGGGTAAAGAAAATCAACCAGCTTATGTGCGTCATATAGCAGAATTTATAGCAAAGCTAAAAGGTGTTTCGCTGATAAATTTGGCTAAAGTTACTACTGAGAATTTTGGACGGCTATTTAATTTAGATATGCAGCATTACCTCGACCTAGATACTTAGTGCATGAATGATGAAGTAATTTTAAATTATGAATGAATTTTATATGACATATTTTTAGTAAAATTATCCGCCGTGAAATTATTGCTGATATCCTATATCAGGACAATTTTGTTACCGCTTTTCGCGATATTAACCCTAAGGCACCTATTCATATTTTAATTGTAACTAATCTCTACTATCAACGATGTTACAGCTGATACTGAAGTAGTACTGGGTCGTTTATTTACTGTAGCAGCGCTCCTGTCTAGACAAGAGGGTTGGATACCGGTTAATAGTAAATTGCAACAGCTACGGAGGACAAGAAATTTATCATTTGCACATGCATCTTTTAGGAGGAAAACCTCTTGGTCCCATGATAAAGCATTAATGCTGTTTTTATGGCAACTTTTTTAGCGTATGCTGCTGCAGTTTTACCAATATATCGTCAATATATTGCAGTCTCGTTGTGAAGTTCGACAAGTCACATATAAATTTAAAACTGGTTGGACCATCTAGACGGTAAGTATTAGGTTCTTGCTCTATAAGTTTAAGAATATAGGTAGGGTCAATACAGTTGTTTTTGCTAAAAATTATAGCTCCACCTTTATTACTGCCCTCAATGCGTTGTATGCCTAAACTTTGAGCCCGCTGTCTAATAACTGTTATCATTAGTAAATATCGTGCTTGCTTAGGCATCATACCAAAGCGATCAATAATTTCTATTTTTAACTTTTCTAGTTCACAGTAATCTTCTACACTAGCAATGCGTTTATATAAAGATAAACGAGTATTAACGTTGGGAATATATTCTTCTGGCAAGATAGCTGGAATATGTAGTTCGATATCTGTAATGCTAGTAAGATTCTCAAGAGAAGGTTCACGTCCATACTTAATAGCTTCTACCGCATTTTTTAAAATCTTTGTATATAGTGTAAAACCCATAGCTTTTATTTGACCACTTTGATTTGATCCTAGTAGTTCTCCGTAGCCTCTAATTTCTAAATCGTGCGTTGCTAGCGCAAATCCGGCTCCTAGTTCTTCTAGCGAAGCTATTGCTTTCAGACGCTTATGCGTCTCCTTACTTAGCGATTTAGGTGACGATGTTAACAAGTAGGCGTAAGCTTGATGATGTGAACGACCAACACGGCCACGCAATTGATGAAGTTGCGCTAATCCGAATTGATTCGCCTGTTCGATGATAATTGTATTAGCGTTAGCTATATTGATACCGGTTTCTATGATGGTAGTACATACCAGCACATTAAAACGATTATGATAAAAATCGTTCATCACTTTTTCTAAATCGCGATCTCGTAGCTGACCGTGGCCGATGTTAATACGCGCTTCTGGTACTAGATTTTCCAGGCGTCTAGCAGTTTTTTCAATATTATCTACGTTATTAGATAGATAATAAACCTGTCCTCCACGCAGCACCTCGCGGAGAATAGCCTTACGTACTACCAGCGCATCATATTCACACACAAAAGTTTTTACCATTAACCTACTTGCTGGAGGTGTTGAAATAATAGATATATTGCGCATGCCGCTCATCGCCATATTAAGCGTGCGAGGTATAGGGGTAGCTGTTAGAGTTAGAATATCAATATCGGATCTAATTGCTTTGAAGCGCTCTTTATGAAGCACGCCGAATCGATGTTCTTCATCAAGAATTAGTAATCCTAAATTGTGCCACTTAACCTTACCTTGCAGAAGGATATGGGTACCAATTAAAATATCAACTTTACCTTTAGCTGTATTATCTAGTATCAGATTTCGATTACTAGCGCTGCGAAAACGAGAAATAATATCGATCTTTACTGTAAGATTTGCAAATCTTTCGCTAAAATTTTCAAAATGTTGTTGTGCTAGCAGCGTAGTAGGTACTAATACGGCCACCTGTTTGTTGTTTTCAATTGCTAAAAATGCAGCGCGCATTGCTATCTCTGTTTTACCAAATCCAACATCACCGCAGATTAAGCGATCCATTGCCAGCGGCTTACACATATCGCTCAGTACTTCGTTAATAACCTGAACCTGATCAACGGTAAGTTCAAATTGAAATTGTTCGCAGAACCGTTGATATTTTTTTTTATTATAGTAAAAAGCGAAGCCGCTTTTAGAAGCGCGTTGAGCATAAATATCGAGTAGCTCCGAGGCTACGTCCCGCACTCTATCAGCTGCTTTTTTACGTGCCCTAGTCCAAACATCGCTACCTAATTTATGCAACGGCACATTATCAGTACAGCAGTCATAGTTGCTGATAAGATGTAATGAATATACAGGAACGTAAAGTTTATCATTATCAGCATATGTTAGGATCAAATACTCTGACTTAATACCCCCTATTTCAATTGTGGTCATACCGTCGTATCGACCTATTCCGTGTTCAAGATGCACCATAAGCTGGCCTTCATGCATGGCTACATTATTGTGGATTAAATTATCAGCAATGGTATTATTCATTAGCCCTTAAATGATTATTATTTTTATGTTTTTTATTTTTTTATGGCGCACAAAGATACATTAACGTTAATTTAGCAAAAATATCAATAAAATTCAACATGGGATGTTTTTTATTAAACAAATATAGCTAGCTTGAAGAGATAGTATTTGGTGTAAGTACAGCAAATTTATCTGGGCTCAATATATTATTATTACAATTATTATATATTGGCCGCATTATCTGATGGATAATTGATGGATGGATAGCGACAATGCTGTCAACTAGACACTGCACAGTACTGCTGCTTGTAGCTAAACTACAAAATTAAAATACCGCTGTTAGTAGTTAGTAAGAAAGTAGTTTATTGGATTTAATTATACCACCACCTAAACATCGTTCTTCTAAGTAAAATACAGCAGATTGTCCTGGAGTAACAGCAGCCAGAGGATGCTCTAGAATAACCTGTAAATGACCGTCTGAAATAGGTTTTACAAGACAATTAATGTCAGGTTGACGGGAACGAGTTTTAACTGTACAATACATTTGTTCCCTAATAGGTTCCCGATCTACCCAGTATAACTGATTAGTAACAAAACTAGTAGACATCAGTCTCGGATGCTGGTTTCCCTGGGCTACAATAAGCTGATTATTTTTAATATCCTTATCCACAACATACCATGGATATTCATTGCCTTTACGGGTACCGCCAATGCCCAATCCTTTACGCTGACCTAGCGTATAATACATAAGACCTTGATGATAGCCTAACTGCTGGCCGTCAACAGAAACAATAGCTCCCTGCGGTGCTATGGGTAGATAGCTTTCTATAAAATTGCGAAATTTTCGCTTTCCTATAAAACAGATACCAGTAGAGTCTTTTTTCGTAGCTGTTACTAGACGAAGTTTAGAGGCGATACGCCGTACTTCAGTTTTTACGAGTTCTCCAATAGGAAATAAGCAACGTGAAAGCTGCGTATAACCTAATGTATATAAAAAATAACTCTGGTCTTTATTTTTATCTATACCACGAAGTAGCCTTATTTTACCATTTATATCATATCTACGTACATAATGGCCGGTGGCAATAAAATCTGCTCCTAGAGATTCGGTAGCGAAATCTAAAAATGTTTTAAACTTAATTTCTTTATTGCACAAAATATCTGGGTTAGGAGTTCTTAAAGCTTGATATTCGGCAATAAATTTAACGAAAACCTTATCCCAATATTCAGCAGCAAAATTTACAGTATGTAATATAATACCTAACTGATCGCAGATAATCTGGGTATCTACAAGATCATTTGCTACATGGCAATATTTCTCATTATCATATTCTTCCCAATTTTTCATAAATAGGCCTTCTACTAGATATCCCTGTTGTTGTAGTAACCAGGCGGTTACTGAAGAGTCTACACCTCCTGATAGACCTACGATTACTTTTTTATCTGAAATCTTTGGTAAGAGAACATTCATAGTTGATAACTCTAAATCATTTCTTAATTTAGGCACTTTAACGAAAAGGAATTTTTCAACATAATTTGATAATGTATTATACTATCTTGAAAAGAAGAACAAAAGTATTGTTGTACATTAAGGTTGATTTACCAGTAACTGCCCACCACTAATGGTAGTAATGTTAGAAACGGCAACAAACTTTTTTTATTGATCAATATTACGATAATTTATTACGATAATTTTATGTAAAATGCTAAAAATAGCAGCGTAATTAAATTATTTTTGGGTGTAGATAGATTATTTTTTATTTCGCTGCCGGACTGCTTCAAATAAGCATATACCTGTTGCAACTGATACATTAAGAGAAAAAACCGTACCAGCCATGGGTATACTGATAAGTTCATCGCAATATTTACGAGTTAGGCTACGCATACCCTTATTTTCTCCCCCCATAATTAGCGCTAGAGGTCCAGTTAATTTACTTTTATAGAGATCATGATCAACATTTTTATCATCAGTACCAACTATCCATAGCTTATGTATTTGCAGCAAGCGTAATGTGCGTGCCAGATTAGTTACTCGAATCAATGGAACTGTTTCTGCAGCACCGCTTGCTACTTTTTGAGCAGTAGCATTCAGCGGAGCTGTGCGTTTTCTGGGTACTATTACTGCATGTACTCCTGCAGCGTCAGCACAGCGTAGACATGCACCAAGATTATGCGGATCAATAACACTATCAAGAATAAGCAGCAGCGGTGTAGCCTGTTGCGCTAGCAACGACAAAAGATCTTTTTCTTGAAACTGTAGTTCATGCACACGTGCTATAATACCCTGATGTACTGCACCATCAGTTTTTTTGTCCAGCCATTGTCTACTAGCCATCTTGATAACAAGACCTTTTTTATCTAACTGTTGGATAAGTTTATGTAAACGGCGATTTTTATGACTTTGGGATAAATATATATCTAGCAAACGCTGTGGATTACGTTCTAGTATAGATTGTATGGTATGAATACCGTAAATAATTCTTATCATTATTTTAATTTGCTATTGCTATGGTATTTATATGCAGTATTAGAAATTTTTTCATCGATAACCTTGCTAAATCGCAAGATAATGCCTCTTTGTCCCTATTTAACCACAAATATTAATGTAGAAAGTAACAATAAGCTTACGCATAAATTACTCCTTTGTGGTATCTTTATTATGCTGTAGCTTAGCTTATTAGTTAAGCTTTGATTCTTTATACCGTTCGCCCTATGCTTCTGTAATTTTACCTCATTATAATACGCTTCTGCTTCGCTTCACTAAGATAGTTTAAATATTAAGGATGAAGAAAATTACCATAGTAATACCTTGTATGTTAATTTTCTAAAATAAACAAGTACGTGTTACCGACGTAATACATTCAAAAATTATCGATTTCCCATTAGCATATTAGCAATTCTAATTTTTTCTTAGATGCTTATTTTTTGTCCATAACAAAAATAATAAAATATCTAGATTAAATTGTAGTACAATGTACGCCACAACATTAAATACTTAATATTAAATACTTATAATATACTTAATATTAAATACTTATAATTTTTAATATTTTGTTAAGTGCATTATACTGGTTATCGATATCTAGATAATGAACATTAGGCCATCTACGTAGCCATGTTATTTGGCGCTTTGCAAGCTGCCTTGTAGCACAAATACCGCTAAAAACCATATCATCATAACTTATTTCATTAGAAATATATGACCACATCTGGCGATAGCCAACACATCTAATAGATGACATTTCTCTATTAAGATCACCGCGAGCAAAAAGTGTACATACTTCATTTTCGAAACCAATAGCTAACATCATATGAAAGCGTTGTGCAATACGCTGATGCAATAATGCACGGTCAAATGGCACAATAGCGAATGAATGTACTCGATAATTTAATACTTCTTCACCTGTTTTTTTTCTCAGCTCTGTTATAGAGTTACCTGTAATAAAAAAAATTTCAAGTGCTCGCGATAATCTTTGTAGATCATGTTGATGAATCCTATTGGCTGCAATAGGATCTATATTTTTTAAATGCAAGTGCAATGTATTCCAACCTACTATTTTCGCTACATGTTTAATGTAATAACGTACTTCGGTATTTGCTGGAGGCAATTGTGAGGATAATCCATATAGTAGAGCTTTAAAATAGAGCATAGTTCCACCTACTAGTAATGGTATACGACCTGCTTCAGTGATTTCTGTCATTTCCTTAATAGCATCACGGCGAAAATCTGCTACTGAATAAGAATCTAAAGGATCGCGGATATCTATCATACGATGCGGCACTAACGCCATTTGTTTAACGTCTGGTTTAGCAGTTCCGATATTCATTCCACGATATATTAACGCTGAATCAACGCTAATAATATCTACTGGAAGCTGCTTGTATAGCGCTATTACTAATTTGGTTTTGCCAGATGCTGTAGGTCCCATTAGAAAAATAGCCTGAGGATTTAGTTTATTCTGAGGATTTAGTTTATTCATTTAGTGCTTTATCTTGATTTAGTGCTTGAATGGCGGTTTCAACATTTAATGTAACTAGAAGTCTATATTGAGCATTTTTTAACCACTGTGGCCAAATTAGCTCTATATCGGCCAGCAATTGCATTGCTTGATAATAGTTCCAGGCTACTGATTTTTTTTCTTTATGCAAATGATTAGTTATCCATACTATAATTTGTTGATGCGTAACTGCTACTCTATTGAGCTGCAAGTAAACTAATAAGTCTGTAATCAAGTTTTTTAAATTTTTTTTAAAAAGTAAAGGGACCGCTTTCAGTGTAGCTTGATTTCGATGTAATTCGAATGAAAAACCTATTTTTTTTAATACTTGCTGATAATATTTTAGTACTATTTTTTTTTCTTTGCATAAATTAATCCTTAAAGGAATTAGTAATGGCTGATAGATCAGCGTATCATCTATTATACCTGTTGTTAGTTTGTACTCTATTAAACATCTGTTTGCAACTGATAGTGATAGCAATGCTAAGCTATTTTCTAATTCTAGAAGTGCATAACAGGGTGCAATTAAGGTTAGTATACGGCCAAAACTATAATAATTACCAGATATCATATCTGGTTTATTTTTATTTATTCTGGTAGCATTAATCTTAATTGTATCGTTACAGGTGCTGCCATATTGTTTTTTTTCAACTAAATTTATGCCGTCTCCTAACTTTAGTGGCTTTTCTAAAATATTACGCTGTTCTTTTTGCAATTCATGTGGCATCCATCCTGTTGGATGGGACACTGAAGATATTAATGTATCATCATGATTAGAAAAAGAATTATGTCCAGAAGATTGGCTATTTTTTATTATTTTTATTTTTTCTGAAATAAAATTGTGGTGTT
This sequence comes from secondary endosymbiont of Trabutina mannipara, assembly GCF_900090215.1. Lineage (GTDB taxonomy): Bacteria > Pseudomonadota > Gammaproteobacteria > Enterobacterales > Enterobacteriaceae > Mikella. The sequence goes on along the minus strand of NZ_LT594522.1, from coordinate 249,018 downwards.
GCAAGGCAGTAACTACCGCCTGGTAGATAAAGTCATGTATTAACCTATTATGGTAAAATAGCACATCATTTTTAGTAGGATGGACATTAATATCTACCTTATTAGACTTGACGTCAAGGAACAATACAAATGCAGGATGTTGCGTACCAGTAATTTTTTCTTGATAAGCCTGCAGTACAGCGTTTTTAATTAATTTATTATTACGTATAGTTCGCTTATTAACATAAATGTACTGCATATTTATCTTTTTACATGTTGGATTGCTGATCCACCCTTGGATAGCTATATTGCTATTATGCTGCCAATATATTTCTAGTGATTGTTCTACAAATGCTGTACCACAAATTTTAATCATCCGGCTCCGATGCTTCCTTTGCTGGCTAACAGCTAGGTAATTACGCACAATTTTACCATTATGCTGTAAAATAAACGTTACGTCAAATCTTGACAGTGCCATACGACGAATTATTTCATCAATATATGTAAATTCGGTTTTTTCAGTACGCATAAATTTGCGACGAGCTGGCATGTTATAAAATAAATCTAATACTTCTATTGTTGTTCCTACGGGGTGTGCTGCTGGTTTCAATGTTACCGCTAAGTCGCTTCCCTCGGAATATACTTGCCAAGCTTCGTTCTGTGAGGTCGTACGCGAAGTAAGTGTTAAACGCGACACAGAGCTGATGCTATTTAGCGCTTCACCGCGAAATCCCATGCTGGTGATGTTTTCAAGATCTTTCATACTGGTTATTTTGCTGGTTGAATGGCGTTTCAGCGCTATTTTTAGTTCCTCTTTAGCTATACCGTTTCCGTTATCTATGATACTGATGCGTTTTGTACCCCCACGTTCGATATTAATTTCAATTCTTGTTGCTCCAGCATCAAGACTGTTTTCAATTATTTCTTTTACTACCGATGCAGGTCGGAAAACTACTTCACCTGCTGCAATTTGATTAGCAATATGTGGTGGTAATACTTTAATTGACATAATAATCTACTTCCTTTATTTTTTCGTAATGATACAAAATAAACGTGCCTGTGTCTGCATTTACATTGACTGCAGCATCTTAAGCTTAAGCTTGCTGCTTATACCTGTGCTTTGGCCCTTCAATATTTTAGTTTGTTATACAAAGCTATTCTGTATACATGAGACAATTTTAATTGTAGCAGCTCATAATACCATAGTGTGGTTTTTTTACCCCACGTAAAAATGTTGTTTTAATACAGCTTTTTGCATGCAGTAAGAAGCTAATGCAGCGCCAAATGCAAAATTGCTATTTTATCCTTATCCTTTATTACTTGTTTTATGCTTTAATACGCTATTTTCTAGCAACAAATTATATTTAGAGCGCATAAAAATTGTTTAACCCCTTGAAGCATCCTTGAACGACCCCATTATATTTTTTATGAAGTCAGGCATAATATCGTGTCTGGCATTCATCTCAAATGAGGAGACAGACTTTCTAAGGAGAGCTATCAATGAAAATTCGTCCATTACATGATCGCGTTATTGTCAAGCGTAAAGAAATTGAAGCTAAATCGGCTGGTGGCATAGTGCTAACCGGTTCTGCAGCAGGAAAATCTACAAGAGGTGAAGTACTGGCTGTAGGTCGTGGTCGTATTCTGGAAAACGGCGAAGTAAAGGCGCTGGACGTAAAGGTTGGCGACATCGTGATTTTCAACGAAGGATATAGCGTGAAGGTAGAAAAAATAGACAATGATGAAGTGTTAATTATGTCAGAAAACGATATTTTAGCTATTGTTGAAGACTAATTCTAATATTCTAATTCAAGCGAAATTATCTGAACTAAACGAATTCCAAGGAAATATAGAAATGACAGCTAAAGATGTAAAATTTGGTAATGACGCTCGCGTAAAAATGCTTCGCGGCGTAAATGTTTTGGCTGACGCAGTTAAAGTAACCTTAGGACCTAAAGGTCGTAATGTAGTACTTGATAAATCTTTCGGTGCTCCAGCTATTACTAAAGATGGCGTTTCTGTTGCACGTGAAATTGAGCTAGAAGATAAATTCGAAAACATGGGCGCACAGATGGTAAAGGAGGTTGCTTCTAAAGCCAATGACGCAGCAGGAGACGGAACTACTACTGCAACAGTATTAGCCCAATCAATTGTTAATGAAGGACTAAAAGCAGTTGCTGCTGGTATGAATCCGATGGATTTAAAGCGTGGGATCGACAAAGCTGTTGTTGCCGCAGTGGCGGAACTAAGAAAGCTGTCCGTGCCTTGCTCTGATTCCAAAGCTATAGCTCAGGTTGGCACTATATCCGCTAATTCAGATGAAACAGTGGGTACTTTAATAGCTGAAGCTATGGCAAAAGTAGGTAAAGAGGGAGTTATAACTGTAGAAGAAGGTTCCGGTCTTCAGGACGAGTTAGATGTTGTTGAAGGAATGCAATTCGACCGTGGTTATCTTTCTCCGTATTTTGTTAATAAGCAAGAAACTGGTATCGTTGAATTAGAAAGCCCATTTATTTTGCTTGTTGATAAAAAGATCTCAAATATAAGAGAAATGTTACCTGTACTAGAAGCGGTTGCTAAAGCAGGGAAACCATTGTTAATTATTGCTGAAGACGTTGAAGGTGAAGCACTTGCTACATTAGTTGTAAATACAATGCGCGGTATTGTTAAAGTTACAGCTGTGAAAGCTCCTGGATTTGGTGATCGTCGTAAGGCAATGATGCAAGATATCGCTATCTTAACTTCTGGTACTGTTATATCAGAAGAAATTGGTCTTGAACTAGAAAAGGCCAAGTTAGAAGATATGGGACAGGCAAAACGTGTTGTAATTACTAAAGATACAACTACCATTATCGATGGTATGGGTGATAAAGCTCTTATCAGTAGTCGTGTTGCACAAATTAACCAACAACGCGATGAAGCTACTTCTGATTACGATCGAGAAAAATTACAGGAGCGGATTGCTAAACTAGCTGGAGGAGTTGCTGTTATTAAAGTTGGTGCCGCAACGGAAGTAGAAATGAAAGAGAAAAAAGCACGTGTTGAAGACGCTTTACATGCAACTCGCGCCGCAGTAGAAGAAGGAGTTGTTGCTGGTGGTGGTGTAGCACTAATTCGCGTAGCGAACAGTATAGCTGAGCTTAAAGGTAATAATGAAGATCAAAACGTGGGTATTAAAGTAGCACGCAGAGCAATGGAATCAACACTGCGTCAGATTGTTGCTAACGCCGGTGAAGAGCCCTCTGTGATTGCAAATAAAGTTAAAGCTAGTGAAGGTGATATCGGTTATAATGCAGCTACAGAAGAATACGGTAATATGATCGATATGGGTATATTAGATCCAACTAAAGTAACACGTTCTGCATTGCAGTATGCTGCTTCTATAGCAGGTTTGATGATAACTACCGAATGTATGGTTACTGAATTACCCAAGGATGAAAAAACTGATATGGGAAGCGCAAACGGTGGCATGGGTAGCGGCAGTATGATGTAATCATCAATTACATTGATCTGTGTTATTAAACATAAGTGATCTTTATTATTAACCCCCCAAAATTGGGGGGTTAAATTTTTTTATCTTCAGCGCTTATAAAGTGTTTACGCGCTATGTGCAAGTACCTTGTGTGGTATCAAAATTATGTTTGATGGAGAGCCATGCTCGATCATTGACAATCAATTCGTAAATCCTGGAAAAGGACAGGCGTTGTTTAGTTTATTAAAAATAACTATTTATTATGGTATATTATTATAGTACAAAAGAATTCAGTTGTGGTATCAAAATTATGTTTGATGGAGAGCCATGCTCGATCATTGACAATCAATTCGTAAATCCTGGAAAAGGACAGGCGTTTAACAGAGTTCGTATGAAGAAATTAATTTCAGGCAAAATTTTAGAAAAAGTATTTAAATCTGGTAGATTGGTAGAAGCAGCAGATGTTATTGATATCAATTTTATTTATTTGTATAACGACGGTAAATTCTGTTATTTTATGAATAACAGTAATTTTGAACAACTAGCAGTTAATATTAAATTAGTTGGTGATACTATAAAATGGATGGTAGAACAAACTGAGTATGTTATTACTTTGTGGAACGGTCAAGTAATTGCTGTCACAACGCCTAACTTCGTAGCATTAAAGATTATAAAAACTGATCCCTATGGATATAATATCAGTACCAGTGGTAAAAAAATAGCTATTTTAACTACTGGAGCGATAGTTAAAGTGCCGTTATTTGTTAATGTTGGCGAAATTATTAAAGTAGATACTCGCTCTAGTGAGTATGTCTCTAGAGAAAAATAAATAGCAAAAATGTCCCCTAGGGGGTTCGAACCCCTGTTGCCGCCGTGAAAGGGCAGTGTCCTAGGCCACTAGACGAAAGGGACAAAAATAAGTAATATATTGTATAGCTGTTTTTAAAAATATCAAGTTAAAAAAATAATAATTTTATTTAAAAAATTTCAAATATTTATTTTTGCTATTTATTTTTTTGTATAATATAATTCTATGTATAGCGTCTTATTAGACGCTAATCGATGAGTAAGTTTAAAACATAGATTCAGATATTATGGCATTACTGCAGGTATTACATTACCCTGACGAGCGGCTGCGAAAAATAGCAAAACCAGTTGCTGAAATTAATGATACTATCCAACGCATAGTGGATGATATGTTTGAAACTATGTATGCTGAAGATGGTATAGGCCTAGCAGCTACCCAAGTTGATATTCATCAGAGGATAATTGTGATTGATGTCTCGGAAAATAGAGATCAGCGTTTAGTACTAATAAATCCAGAAATACTAAAAAAAAGTGGAAAAATAGGCCTTGATGAAGGCTGTTTGTCTATTCCAGGTTTTCGTGGTTTTGTTTCACGTGCTGAAACTATAAAAGTTTTGGCTTTAGATAGAACAGGTAAATTTTTTAAGTTTGAAGCTGATGCTATTCTTGCAATTTGCATCCAACACGAGATAGACCACTTAGTGGGTAGATTATTTATCGATTATTTGTCGCCTAAAACATCAGCGCTTTAATATTTAGTGCGAAATGGATATTGTTAACAAATATGAATTTAGGAATTATCGTGTTATATTCTTTACGTATTCTATTTGCTGGTACACCTAATTTTGCTTCTTGCCATTTAAATGCGCTAATTAATACTAAACATAATTTAATAGGTGTTTTAACTCAGCCAGATCGTCCTGCAGGACATGGAAATATATTTACCCCCAGCCCAGTTAAGCAGTTAGCAGAAAGCTATAATGTGCCGGTATTTCAGCCTTTTTCACTGCACAACATTGAAGTTCAACGTTGTATAGAAGAGTTAAATGCAGATATTCTAGTGGTAGTAGCTTATAGTATGATTCTACCCAAAGCCGTTTTAGATATTCCCAAAATAGGATGTATTAATGTGCATGGGTCACTATTACCTAAATGGCGCGGGGCAGCGCCTATTCATAGAGCATTATTGGCAGGTGACGATTTCACTGGCATAACTATTATCAAAATGGATGCTGGTCTTGATACTGGTCCTGTGCTGTATAGGAACATATGTACTATACAACCTGACGATACTAGCGCTTCATTATATGCTAAATTAGCTAAAATGGGGTCTAATGCACTGCTAAAAACTCTGGAACTACTTATCGCTGGCAGCGTTACAGCTGAGCCACAAAATAACGAACTAGCTTCCTATGCTTACAAAATAAGTAAGGAAGAAGCCAGAATAGACTGGAGCTTATCAGCAGTTCAGCTTGAGCGCTGTATTAGAGCTTTTAATCCATGGCCTATAAGTTATTTTCTAATTAATGGACATTATATTAGAGTATGGGCTGCTAGAGTTAATAAGCAACTACATACAGCTTCTTATTTACCAGGAACAATTTTTGCTGCTGATAAAAAAGGTATCCATATTACTACTGGAGATGGAATACTAACATTAACTAAGTTGCAGCCTGAAAGTAAAAAAGTAATGCAAGTACATGAATTACTAAATTCCCGTCGGGAATTGTTTATTCCAGGCATGGTTCTTGTTTAGAATTATGGCACGGCACTGTTTATTAGGCAGAGTAGGTAGCAATTCATTACGTTCATTACGTATTACTTTTAAAAATTATTAAATTACGGTAAATTTTTATTAGAGCCGTATCGGCATAATTATATAAATAGCTACTTTGTTAGCGCTATCTACAATTTGCACACTAGAAACCCCATCTGTTAGTAATATTCGTACTACATCGCACTTTAAAGCATTGAGCACGTCAAGTACATAACTGACGTTAAAAGCAATTTCTACTTCACTACCATGATAGTAAGCATCAATAATCTCTTCTGCTTCTTCCTGTTTAGGATTATTAGCAGTAATTTTTAGCTGGTTGGTACTAAGATATAACCGCACACCATGAAATCTATCACTGGATAGAATAGCTGCACGTGTAAGAGCCTGTTTAAGAGCCTCACATTTTGCTTCAATTTTTTTATCAGGATTTTTTAGAAATACTCTACGATAATCAGGAAAACGACCGTTAACTAGTTTTGAGGTAAACATATAATTACCGACGCTGATACGGATATTATTACTACCAATTTGCACTTTTACTGGATTATCACTACTATCTAGTATGCGCACTAGCTCAATTATACTTTTACGTGGTATAATAACAGAGTGTAACGGCAAAATATTGCCGATTACTGGTATGACGCACATTGCCAAGCGGTGACCGTCTGTAGCAACAGCACGTAATGCATCTACTTCAGTTTCAAATAACATACCGTTTAGGTAATAACGTACATCTTGATGTGCCATAGAAAATTGAGTTGATTCAATTAATTTTTTCAAACTTGATTGTTTTATAGTAAATTGTACTATGATTTGCCAATCATCTATATTTGGAAAATTTACTGCAGGTAGCGTAGAAAGTAAATAACGGCTCCTACCAGATTTAATTAATATCCTTTCACCTTCTACTAACGTTACCGCTATCTCAGCTTCTGCTGGTAGACCTCTGCAAATATCAAAAAACTTACGTGCTGGTACAGTGGTAGCTACACTTTGCTCATAAAAATTATTAAGAACGACCTTAGCTACTATTTCTAGTTCTAAATCGGTACCAGTCAATAGCAAATTATCTTTATTTATCTGTAATAGTATATTATTTAGAATAGGCAAAAGAGGACGCCTAACACCCAATGTGTTACTTACTTGTTGCAGAGGCTTGATTAAATGCTCACGTTTTATGATAAATTTCATAGCTTCTTTATTCTAAGTTTTTTTAGGAAAACATAATTAACGTCATCGCTATCGGCGCTAATCGTAAAAATATTACCTCTTTTTTTTAAAAGTAATACGTAATGTAAATTGACTAACAGTTATTATAATGATAATTTCTCTATAATAAATAATATGAATCGGTATTTTATTACCTTATTTATTATCTAAAATTTAGGTAAATATCGCTATGAAACGCACTTTTCAACCATCAGTATTAAAACGTAATCGCACCCATGGTTTTAGAATTCGTATGGCAAATAAAAAAGGGCGTCATATTTTAGCACGACGACGTGCTAAAGGACGTTCGTATTTAACTGTTTCTTCTAAAGAAAACTAGTGATTAAGATTGCATTTACCCGTAAGTTACGGTTGTTAACTTCTAATGATTTTTTTTTCGTATTTCAGAAACCTCACCGTGTGGGTACGCAATATATTCTTATTCTTAGCCGCTTGAATACATTAGGTTATCCAAGAGTTGGTTTTACTATAGCAAAAAAATATATAAAAAAGGCTCATGAACGCAACAAAATTAAACGATTAATACGCGAAAGTTTTCGACGGCAACAGCATACATTGCCTACAATGGATTTTGTAGTTATTGCTAAAAAAGACTTTACAAATTTTTATAAAAATAATTCTGCCATAACAGAAACATTAGATAAATTATGGAACTACCATTGTCTCCATTTTTAATTTAGAGGACCATCTTACTTAACAGAGAACCATAAAAATAAAAAAAATGGATTCACAATATAATATTCTTGTAATTATTGTAATAGCTATGCTGTGCGTGTTTTTCATTTTTTTGCAAAAAACTGACACTGAATATTATTCTAAGTATACTAATCAGCATAAAATGCAACAAGAGTTAGACCCCAACAGCAATAAAGTTCCTAGGGAACATGAAGGTAGGTTTATTACAGTGAATACTGACGTATTATCACTAAAAATAAACCCTTACGGTGGTGATATTGAGCAGGCTTTTCTGTTAACTTATTCAGATAAATTAGATTCACTGCAACCTTTTCATTTACTTGAAACATCTAATGAATTTGTATATCAGGCTCAAAGCGGCCTAACGGTAAAAAATAGTCAGAAAAATAAATCAAATATTTTTCGCCCGCTTTATAAAACTAATAAAAATACCTATATTATGGAGGATACTCAGAAAGAGTTACGCGTCCCTTTTACTTACGTCGATTACGATGGTGTTGTTTACAAAAAAACTTTTATTTTAAAACGCGGTGAATTTGTTATTAACATCAATTATAATGTTAATAACACAAATAATACGCAGCAATTAGAGCTAATTTTGTTTGGTAAACTAAAACAGTCTATTATTTTCCCAAAAAAAATAAAAAATTGCAATTTTTCAATTCATGGCTACCGTGGCACATCCTATTCTACCACTGCAAAAAAATATCAAAAGTATAGTTTTAAAGCAATTAAAGTAAAAAATTTAAGCGTCTATACTGATGGAGGTTGGATCGCTATGCTACAGCAATATTTTGCTACTGCTTGGATTCCTTTTACCCAAGGAAAAAATACGTTTTATACAACGTATTTAAGTAACGGTCAAGCTGAGATCGGATTTAAATCTACTCCTGTTATTATTGCAGCAGGTAGCAAAAAAGAATTAAATGCATCATTATGGATTGGTCCCAAAATTCAGAAGATGGCAGATATTGCCCCTTATTTAGACCTTGTAATCGATTATGGCTGGTTATGGTTCATTTATCAACCATTATTTAAAATATTAACTATTATATATAGCTATACTTGCAATTGGGGGGTTTCTATTATTATCATTACTTTTATCGTACGTTGCCTTATGTATCCTATTACAAAATCGCAGTATACTTCAATGTATAGAATGCGTATTCTGCAGCCTAAACTAACAGCGATACGAGAGCGTTTATATGATAATAAACAGCTATATAGTAAAGAAATGATAGCTTTATATAAAGCAGAAAAGGTTAATCCTTTTGGTGGATTCCTACTTCTAATAATACAGATGCCTATTTTATTATCGTTATATTACATGCTTTCAAGCTCTATTGAATTACATCATGCTCCTTTTAGTATGTGGATACATGACTTATCTGCTCCAGATCCTTACTATATTTTGCCGACACTGATGGGTGTGACTATGTTCTTTATTCATAAAATGTCGATCAATACTGATCCAATACAACATAAAATTATGTTTTTTATGCCAGTTATATTTACTATTTTTTTCTATTATTACCATCAGGTTTAGTATTGTATTACATCGTAAATAATTTTGTAACTATTATTCAGCAAAAGTTTATTTATAGCGTACTTTTTAAAAGAGGTCTATAGCTATGAGCATAGATACTGATACTATTACTGCAATTGCTACACCGCAAGGACGTGGCGGAATAGGTATTTTGCGTGTTTCTGGACCTTTAGCTACATCGGTAGCACGCATGTTATTGGGTAAGCTGCCAATTCCCAGGCAGGCTGAATACCTACCATTTTGCGATATGAACGGCAATCATATAGATCATGGTATCGCCCTATTTTTTCCAGGTCCTTTTTCTTTTACTGGTGAAGATATTCTAGAACTACAAGGACACGGTGGTCCTATAATCTTAGATCTGCTATTGCAGCAAATTATATCGCTTCAAGGAGTGCGTATTGCCCATCCAGGAGAGTTTTCTAAGCGTGCCTTTATAAATAATAAGCTAGATCTTGCTCAGGCAGAGGCTATTGCTGATCTAATAGATGCTAGTTCAGTTCAGGCAGCTCGATCTGCATTCAACTCATTGCAAGGCAAGTTTTCTATCCGTATTCATGAGTTAGTAGAAATGCTGACTAATCTGCGCATAGCTGTTGAAGCTGCTATCGATTTTCCAGATGAAGACATTGATTTTATTTCAAAAAGTAAAATAGAAACAAGTATAAATGATATTATTACCAGACTTAATATGGTAATAGCAGAAGCTCATCAAGGAAGTATTTTACGTGAAGGTATTAAAGTAGTCATTGCTGGTAAACCTAACGCCGGTAAATCCAGCCTACTGAATGCTATTGCGGGGCGTGAGGTAGCGATCGTAACTGCAGTTGCTGGTACTACACGCGATATATTGCGTGAATATATTCATATAAACGGCATTCCTATGCATATAATCGATACCGCAGGTTTGCACGAATCAGAAGATGAAGTAGAAAAAATTGGTATTGAGCGTGCTTGGCGTGAAATTAAACAGGCAGATCATGTATTATTAATTGATAGTGATAGTAAAGAAGAAATAGATAGTACCGAAACAACACTTAAAATGATACAGAAGTTTATAGCACGTATACCATCTGGTATAGATGTCACTATAGTAAGAAATAAAGCTGATATTACAGGAGAAAAAATTGGCATAAGAAAAATAAAAGATTACTCAATAATCACTCTTTCTGCAAAAGCAGGTATAGGCCTAAACTTTCTTTTTGAACACCTTAAGCAAATTAATGGTTTTACTGGTAGCACTGAAGGACAGTTTTTAGCGCGTCGCCGTCATATAGAGGCACTTAAAAATGCAGCTAAGCATTTATTTCAGGGGAAAGAGCAATTAGTTAACGCCTGTTATTGTGAACTACTAGCTGAAGAATTACGGTTAGCACAAAAAATGCTTAGTGAAATTACAGGAGAATTTAGTTCTAATGATTTGCTGAAAAATATTTTCTCTAGCTTTTGTATTGGTAAGTAATTACAGTTATTCATGAACATGAATTCTTTGACATAGGTGTTAAATTAAGATAATAATTTATACATTGTGGGTCGTTAGCTCAGTTGGTAGAGCAGTTGACTCTTAATCAATTGGTCGTAGGTTCGAATCCTACACGACCCATATTAATCATAAAATTATGATTTCAAGCACCATACACGTTTTGCTACAGCATTGCACGAAAAATCAGCTAATCGTTGCGTTTTAAATGAAATTACATCAAAAACTTTTATACCCCCAACAATGACAGCAGACTTTATCTGGATGGAAGCATCACATCATTTGTTCAGGTATTATCCAATCGGATGATCTACTGCAGCGATTATGATACTAGCTAATTCGGTAATTTAATTGCTATTTCTTTTTTTAGCACTTCTGGACGCCGTAGTGTCCAGAAGTCCCATAAATAACAAGTCGCGTCTTGAAGTCGCGTCTTGTTTTGTTTTCATATTTTACGAAATAAATGAATGAAATTTAACGCCTGCTGCCCCTACTGCGATCAATTAAATTACGTCGCAAAATACGACGTTTAATATTATTAGGAACTTTATTATTAGGAACTTGTGGTAAGATAAGTGGACGTTCTCCCTGGGCCATTTTCAACAATGCTGCAGCCAAAGTTTCCATATCTAGCTCTTCTGCCGCAGGTTGCAATTTTGCTAACAGTGCGCGATACATATTAAGATCGTTACTTTCTAGCTGGTTTTGTACTTTATCTGCAAACTTAGCTAATCTACGGCTGCTTAATATTTCTGCAGTAGGTAATTTTACTTCCTTTATTGTCAGCTTAGTCATACGTTCAATATTACGCAATAGACGTCGTTCGCGGTTTTCTACAAATAATAGTGCCCGTCCAGCTCTACCAGCACGACCGGTACGTCCAATACGATGAACATAAGATTCATAATCGAGCGGAATATCATAGTTGACGACCAAGCTAATGCGATCAACATCTAGTCCCCGTGCAGCGACATCAGTAGCGATTAGTATATCTAAGCGACCATTTTTAAAACGATCTAATGTCTGTTCTCGTAAATTTTGATTCATATCACCATTGAGAGCAGCGCTATTATAACCGTTTTTTTCCAAAGCTTCTGCTACTTCCAGCGTTGCATTTTTAGTACGCACAAATATAATAGCTGCATCAAAATCTTCTGCTTCTAAGAAACGAGCCAGTGCTTCATTTTTGCGTATTCCTTGAACTATCCAATAGCATTGGCTGATATCTGGACAGTTTTTTATACTGGATTGAATCCGTACTTCATATGGATTGTTCATAAACCGTCGCGTAATTCTACGAATTACTTCTGGCATAGTAGCTGAGAATAGAGCAGTTTGATGTTTAGCTGGTATCTTAGATAGAATATTTTCTACATCTTCTATAAACCCCATTCGCAACATTTCATCCGCTTCATCTAACACTAATCCATTTAACTTAGATAAGTTTAGAGTACCTCTTTTTAAATGATCTAAAAGTCTTCCTGGAGTACCTACAACAACTTGTGGCCCATAGCGCAGGGCGCGTAATTGTAAGTCATAACGTTGTCCTCCGTATAAGGAAACTATATTAACACCTTTTATATGCTTAGCAAAATCTGTACAGGCATCACCTACCTGTACTGCTAGTTCTCTAGTAGGAGCTAGAACTAACATCTGTGGTACCGCTAATTCTGGATTAATATTATTTAACAGCGGTAAAGAAAAAGCAGCAGTTTTACCGCTACCTGTTTGAGCCATACCTAATACATCACGTCCAGCTAAAAGATGTGGAATACAGGCAGACTGTATTGGTGATGGTTTTTCATAACCTAGATCTGCAAGTGCGTTAAGTATATGAGCTTTAAGCCCCAAATCGGAAAAATATTTTTCTACTTTAGACATTGTACGAGTGTCTCATTTTAATGGATACCAGTCCTAAAACTAACAATTAAATACGTGCTGCTTAAGTTCTTAGTTCTTTTAAGTAATTGCTTCCTTGATACTAAGACGAACGCGACCCTGACGGTCTACTTCAATAACTTTAACAGGAACCTCTTGTCCTAATTCCAAATAATCAGTAACTTTTTCTACACGTTTATCTACTATTTGAGATATATGTACTAAACCTTCTTTGCCACCACTTATAACAACAAAAGCTCCAAAATCAACTATGCGAGCAACTTTACCATTATAAATACGTCCTACTTCTATTTCAGCAGTAATTTCTTTAATACGACGAATAGCATGGTTAGCTTTATCGATACTTGTAGCTACCACTTTTACAGTACCATCATCTTCAATTTCTATAGTGGTACCAGTTTCCTCTGTTAACACACGAATAACAGAGCCTCCTTTACCAATTAAGTCCTTTATTTTATCTGGATTAATTTTTACCGTATGAATACGAGGTGCGAATTCAGAAATATTACAACGTGGCGAGCTAATAGAACGTTCCATTATCCTAAGGATATGATTTCTTGCTATTTTAGCCTGCTCAAGCGCTATATTCATGATTTTGCTTGTTATTCCTTCTATTTTTATATCCATTTGCAATGCTGTAATACCTTCCATGCTACCGGCAACTTTAAGATCCATATCTCCTAAATGATCTTCATCACCGATAATATCGGATAATACTACAAATTTTTCTTCTTCTTTAATCAAACCTATAGCGATACCAGCAACAGCTGTCTTGATAGGTACTCCAGCGTCCATTAGTGCTAGCGAAGCACCGCAAACAGAAGCCATTGATGAAGAACCATTTGATTCCGTGATTTCTGCTACCACGCGAATAGTATAAGGAAATTCGCTTGCATTAGGCATTACTGCCATAATACCCCTTTTTGCCAAACTACCGTGGCCTATTTCACGCCGTTTGGGCGATCCCACCATACCTGTTTCACCCACACAATACAAAGGAAAATTATAGTGTAGTAAAAATCTATCTATTCTTTCACCTGTAAGGTCATCAATATTCTGTGCATCACGTTCAGTTCCTAGCGTAACGGTAACCAGTGCTTGGGTTTCTCCACGAGTGAACAATGCTGAACCGTGAGTACGTGGTAGGACACCAATACGAACATCTAGATTGCGGATCATATCGTTTTCACGGCCATCGATACGCGGTTTTCCTCGTAATACTCTGCTACGTACCACGTTTTTTTCTAACATCCATAGTATACTATGAATTTCGCTTTCTTCTAAAGTGTTGTCCTGGTACTTTAAAGTTTCTATAGTATCTTTTTTTATAGCGTCAACAACAGCATAGCGGTTTTGTTTTTCGGTGATGCGGTAAGCATCACCGATACGAGATTCAGCTAGCTCGACAACCTTTGTTTTTAGGCTAACATTAACATCCTGGTGCTTCCATTGCCATTTTGGCTTACCAGCTTTAGCAACTAACTGATTAATATTTTCTATTACTACTTGCTGTTGATCATGTCCATACACTATAGCTTCCAGCATTTGATCTTCTTTCAATAACTGTGCTTCTGATTCTACCATAAGTACCGTATTAGCAGTACCAGCAACTACTAGATCTAATCGGCTTTCAGTTAGTTCTACTTTAGTTGGGTTTAATACATACTTGTTATTTATAAAACCAATTCTGGCGGCGCCAATAGGACCGTTAAATGGAATACCTGACAGACTTAATGCTGCAGAAGCTCCAATCATGGCTACAATATCTGGGCTAATCTGAGGATTAATAGATACCACGGTAGCTATAATCTGTACTTCATTAAAAAAACCTTCTGGAAATAGAGGACGAATAGGACGGTCAATTAAGCGAGAAATTAAGGTTTCGCTTTCACTTGGTCGTCCTTCACGGCGAAAAAATCCTCCAGGAAAACGTCCAGCAGCATAGGTTCGCTCTTGATAATTTACAGTTAACGGAAAGAAATTGTGTCCTGTTTTTTCTTGTTTGGCACCTACAACTGCTACGAAAACTGCTGTATCTTCCATAGTTATCATGACTGCAGCAGTAGCCTGCCGGGCCATTAACCCTGTTTCTATTGTTACGGTATGATACCCGTATTGAAACTTGCAAACAATCGGATTTAGCAAAATAATTTCCTTATTTAAAATTTAGTGTTGATTATTTATATACTATTTGCAATAATACAATCAAAATTAAATATTACAGGATATTACAGGATAAAACTGCTATAGAACTGCTATTCTACCGTATTATTTAGATACGACGTATTAAAATGGCTATAAATAATATATATCATTTTACAGATAGAAAATGATTCTTACTGTTTAGTGCCGAAGATCTAGACGTTCAATAAGGTTGGTATAACGTACTATATCTTTTTTCTTTAAGTATTCTAGCAATTTACGTCGCTTTGAAACCATACGTAGGAGACCCCTGCGGCTATGATGGTCATTTTTATTTTCCATAAAATGATTATGCAGATGGCTAATCTGAGCAGTTAAAATAGCTATCTGAACTTCAGTATAACCGCTGTCTTTAGCGTTACGGCCGAAAGTAGAGATAATTTTTTTTTTAATTTCAAAACTTAGAGACATTATAATACTCCCAATTAAATAGATGAGCGCCGATATCTCTTAAGCTCTCTATTTACTTATAGATAATAAATCATATTATCTATTCTTAGCAAGCATTAATCGCAATAATAATACATGTATTAGGTACGGTTTTTAACCAGGCAACGTGGAATTAGAAGTGCCTGAGAATTTATTTCACCAATACCCAAAAAGTTACTATTATCATAAATAATACGTACTAAACCAACATGCGGCGCTATTACCTTTATATTTTGACCCAGTAACAAGCGATATGCTAGATAAGATGGTATATTTATTGTTGGCATAGCTATTAGAGCACTATCTATTGGTAACAGCAAAGCATCTAAATACGAGAATTTTTCTTTATTATTTAATGTTTCTGCATATATAGCTTGAAGAGCTGTAAGTGTTATCATATCGCTGCTAGAATAGTTAGCTACTGCTGTTCTACGTAATGCAATAACATGTGCACCACAGCCTAGACGTTCCCCCAAATCATCTATAATAGTGCGGATATAGGTTCCTTTAGAGCAATGAATTTCTAGTTCTAACTTATTTAAGTTCCAATTATGTAATTTTAAATCATAAACATTAATTTTTCGTGCTTCGCGCACTACATTTATTCCTTTACGAGCATATTCATACAGCGGACGTCCATGATATTTTAATGCTGAAAACATCGACGGAACTTGATTGCTTTCACCGCAGAAATATTTAAGCTCTTTTATTAACTTTGTCTTATTTAACGATACCGGTCGTATACTAATAGTTTGTCCATTAGCATCAGAAGTATTTGTGCGTTCACCTAGCTTAGCTGTTACCTTATAACGTTTATCTGCATTTAGCAAATATTGAGAAAATTTAGTTGCCTCGCCTAAACAAATAGGCAACATACCAGTTGCTAATGGATCTAGAGATCCGGTATGCCCGGCCTTATTAGCATAATATATCCTCTTGACAGTTTGTAAAACATCGTTAGATGATATATTTATAGGTTTATCTAACAGGACGATACCGTTAATATTACGATATCTACAGTTACCCTTTAGACGGTTCATATAATTTAGTTATTTTTATTTTGAACAACCTGTCTCACTAGTTTAGATATACGTATTCCTTCTAAAAGTGAATTATCATATATGAAATGTAATTCTGGTACTATACGTAAGTACATTGCTTTACCAAGCAGGCTGCGTACTTTGTACGCAGCTCCTTGTAGGATACGTATATTATGTTTAACTTGTTCAGGATGTTCGTTATTTAAAAAAGTGACAAAAATTTTTGCAGATGCTAAATCTCTAGAAACTTTAACGTAGGATACTGTTGTTATTTTGATACGAGGATCTTGAATTTCGCGCTGTAAGATAATAGCAGTATTTTTTTTTATCTCTTGTGAAACTCGCTGTATACGACTATATTCTTTTGCCATTTTGCAAATATTCTCAAATAAAATAAAAAAATTATTCAGGCAATAGTATTTTTGATTTCAACATTTTTAAAAACTTCGATTACATCTCCTAAAATTATATTATTATAGTTTTTGATTCCGATACCGCATGTAAGACCATTACGAACTTCGTTAACATCATCTTTAAAATGTCTTAATGACTCTATTTCACCTTTATAAATTACTATGTTTTTACGCAAAATACGTATTGGGTTGTGACATTTAACTACTCCTTCAGTTACTATACAACCAGCAATAACACCTAATTTGGGTGAGTTAAATACATCACTAACTTTTGCTATCCCGACTATTTCCTGTTTGTATGCTGGTAATAGCATGCTATTCATCGCTTGTTTTACTTCATTAAGTAGATCATAAATTACTGAGTAATAGCGTATTTCTAGTTTTTCTGATTCAAGAAGCTTGTTAACATAATTATCTGCACGAACATTAAAACCTAGTATAATAGCATTAGATGCTGCTGCTAACGTTACGTCAGTTTCGTTAATGCTACCAACACCAGAAACTATAATTTTTACTTTTACTTCATCGTTTGATAAATTTTTCAATGCGTTGCTGATTGCTTCAGCTGAACCTTGTACGTCAGATTTAAGCACGATGTTTAGTTCAGATACCTCACTTTTAGTGATAGCGAACATGTTTTCCATTTTTTCCAGTTTTGATTTTTGTTGCAGTGCTAATTTTATTTCCCTAAATTTACCTTGGCGATAAATTGCTACTTCTCGTGCTTTTTTATCATCGCGTACTACTGTTACTTTATCACCAGCAGCTGGTATTCCTGATAGACCTAGTATTTTAACTGGAACAGATGGTCCCGCAGATTCTAAATCGAAATCAAATTCATTGCGCATAGCACGCACACGACCATATTCAATACCACAAATAACAACATCACCCCGATTAAGAGTACCTTCAAGTACTAGCACTATAGCAACTGGACCTAGTCCTTTATCTAAAAAAGATTCTATTACGACACCAGAGGCCATTCCTTTGTGGATTGCTTTTAGTTCTAAAATTTCCGCTTGCAGCAAAATTGCTTCAATTAATTTATCAATTCCAGAGCCAGTTTTAGCAGAAACATGTACAAATTGATTTTCACCACCCCATTCTTCTGGAAGAAGATCGTATTGTATCAGTTCATTTTTTACTCTATCTGGATCTGCTTCCAGTTTATCAATTTTGTTAACAGCAACTACTATCGGTACTTTAGCGGCTTTTGCATGCTTAATTGCTTCAATTGTCTGCAGCATCACTCCGTCATCTGCAGCTACTACTAGTACTACTATGTCAGTTATCTGCACACCACGAGCTCTCATTGCTGTAAATGCTGCATGACCTGGTGTATCAATGAAAGTTATCATGCCTTTATCTGTTTTAAAATGATAGGCGCTAATATGCTGCGTAATACCACCTACCTCTTCTGCAGCCACTTTTGCAATGCGAATATAGTCGAGCAGAGATGTTTTACCGTGATCTACATGTCCCATTATAGTTACTACTGGCGCACGTAATTCTGGAGTATCAGTATTTCGTTCATACATTAATGATTTTTCTAACTCGTTTTCAAGACGTAGAATAACATTATGACCCATTTCTTCTGCTATTAGTTGCGCAGTTTCTTGATCAAGAACTTGGTTGCTAGTAGTAGCCGCACCTAGTTTCATCATTTTTTTAATGACCTGCGATCCTTTTATAGCCATTTTTTTAGCTAATTCTGCTACTGTAATAGTTTCACCTATGATTACATCGCGGTTCAAAACTTTGGTTGGCTTATTAAAACTATGCAGTAATGTGCTTATTTTGCTTTTATTTTTACGACCTACTGCTCTTGATTCTTCGATATCAGCATTATCTTCTTCTGATAAGCTACTTGTTTTTTTATTGCTATATTTAACAACTGGATTACGGCGACGATCACCTTCAATATAGTTAATAAGATCTTCATCTAAAGATGCATTATCAAAAAAATTATTACCTACTTTTTCAGTAAAAATACGTTTTTTATCAGCTTTTTTATAAAGCTTTTCTTCATGATGCATTTTATCTTTGCGTTTAAATTCTGCTAGTTCTTTACGCTTAGTTTTATCTTTTTTACGCTTTGCTTTTTCTTCAGCGTCACACTTTGCTTTTTCTTCAGCGTCACGCTTTGCTTTTTCTTCAGCGTCACGCTTTGCTTTTTCTTCAGCGTCACGCTTTGCTTTTTCTTCAGCTTGCTCTTGCACTTGTTGATAATTGCGCTTTCTGCGTACTTCAATTTGTATCGATTTATTTTTACCGCCTGTAGAAGAAATATTTAAAGTACTACGTATTTTATGTTGCAAAGTTAATTTATTAGACAGAATATTTCTATTGTTTAAATACGCAAAAAAAATTTTTTTTTCCATCTCAGTTACAGAATCAGCTGCTGTTTTATCAATACCAGCATCAGCAAATTGCTTTATCAGGTGATCCACTGGAATCTGTATTTCAGCAGCGAGCGATTTCATATTTACATCTGTCATGCTGTTAATTTCCTGCTATAATTTATTTATCGTTATCTCTAAACCAGCAAATATTACGCGCTGCCATAATTATCTCTCCTGCTTTTTCACTACTCAAACCGTCAATATCTGATATATCTTCGACACTTTGTTCAGCAAGATCTTGTAAATTACAAACACCATACTTTGCCAAGTTAAATGCTATGCATCGATCAAGTTCTTGTAACTCTAGCAGGTCTTTAGCAGGTATTCTGTTTTTTTGCTTAGCTAAAGCAAGCTTAGTAAGTGCATTTTTTGCTTTTTCACGTAACATTTTTATTGTTTCTTCATTTAGCAATTTAATTTCTAACAATTCATTTAAAGGTACATAGGCTAGTTCTTCAATGGAAGAGAAACCTGCTGCTACTAGTACAGTAGCCAAATTTTTATTAATATGTAGATTACTTGTTAAGATATCGATAGCTTCATTGTTTTCAGCTTGATGTTTTAACTTCATATCTTCTACTGTTATTACATTTAGCTCCCAACCGCTAAGTTGGGAGGCTAATCTAACGTTTTGTCCGTTACGTCCAATAGCTTGAGCAAGATTATCTGCTTCTACCGCGATATCCATTGTGTGTTTATCTTCATCTACTACTATAGAAACGACATCAGCAGGAGCCATAGCATTAATAACGAATTTAGCAGGATTATTATCCCATAGTACAATATCGATACGTTCTCCATTTAGTTCTTTGGAAACTGCTTGAACTCGTGCTCCACGCATTCCTACGCAAGCTCCGATCGGATCAATACGTTTATCGTTTGTTTTTACTGCTATTTTTGCCCGTGAACCAGGATCTCTAGCAGCAGCTTTAATTTCAATTATTTCATCACTTATTTCCGGTACCTCAATGCGTAATAATTCTACTAACATCTCCGGACGTGATCTACTTACAAAAAGTTGTGCACCTCTTAATTCTGGGCGTATCGAATATAATATGCCGCGTATACGGTCTCCAGGACGGAAATTTTCATGTGGAAGCATATCCTCACGACCAATTAATGCTTCAACATTGCTTCCTAAATCTAGAATAATGTTATCTCTATTAACTTTTTTAACCAAACTTGTTATAAGTTTACCCTCGTAATTGCAAAATTGATTAATAACAATTGCACGTTCTGCTTCACGCATTTTCTGAATTATTACTTGTTTTGCAGTTTGAGTAGTAATACGATCAAATGTAATTGATTCTATTTGATATTCTATATAGCCTCCTATTTTGGCTAGTGGATCCTCCATTTTTGCCGCTTCAAGTGTAATTTCAAGAGTAGGTTGAGTAACCTTATCAACAATAATCCAACGACGAAATGTATTAAAATCACCTGATTTGTGATTTATGCTAACGCGAACATCAATTTCATTTTCGTATTTTTTCTTAGTTGCTGTAACTAATGCTGTCTCTAGCGCTTCGAAAAGTTTATCTTTGGGGATTGATTTTTCATTAGACACTGCCTCAACAACAGCCAGAATTTCTTTATTCATCTTAGTTGCCTTAGTAAAACGTTAAAACTCTAGGTACTAGATTTGTTTTCTGGATATTATTATTTAAATCGAATAATTCATAGTTTTCCATCTCCATTTTTACCATATTAAGTAATAAAAACATCTAAAATAAATAGCAAGCATATTTAAATTTGGTACCGAGGACGGGATTTGAACCCGTAAGCCAGTTTTTAGGCACTACCACCTCAAGGTAGCGTGTTTACCAATTTCACCACCTCGGCCACGTAGCATTTAAATATTTATTTTTAGAAGATTCTAATGAATCATTTTTGCATTGTTTTAGTTGGTAACTTTTTTAGATCTTTTATTTCCATTTTTTTTTAAAATATATTTATTATTTAGCTTTCCTAGTATTAAGCTAATAATGAAAAATAGCGCTGCTAGCATAAATGTAATACGAGTTACAAAATTACTAGATTTTTTAAAACCTAGTATGGTACTAGATGATCCTATACTTGACGAAGTACTTACATTATTAGCACCTTTAATTTTTTGCAGCATAATCAGCGTAATAAGTACGATAGATATTACTATAAAAATAATTAATAGAAATCGATACATATTTTGTATCCTCAAGTTAATTACTAAAGTTATATCTATCTAAAGCACAATTTAAAAAAATTTTTAACAAAAGCCTACTTTAGTTGCAAGTATATTTTATTTGCTGCGGTAAAAAAACAGTTATTTTAACGATAAAACTTGCAATCTAACAATGTAGAATACTTACTATTTACCACAAATTTTTTTAAAAAAATTGTTCAGTAACTATCAGTATAAAATAAAAATTTACAGTTAGTACTGGAAACAATATTATCCCATCCTGGTGGTGGACAAACTGCTTTACGGCTCATTAATTCATCGATCTGCGGCGCGTTAATAGTTTCATATTTCATTAATGCATCCTTCATTGCATGCAATATATCTATATTATCCATCAATAGTGTACGTGCACGTATATAATTTCGTTCAATTAATGATTTAACTTCTTGATCGATGATGCGTGTAGTTTCATCTGATATATGTTGGGACTTAGCTACAGAACGACCTAAAAATACTTCGCATTCTTCCTCTGCATATAAAAGAGGACCAAGTTTTTCAGAGAAACCCCATTGGGTTACCATATTTCTTGCAATAGATGTTGCAACTTTGATATCGTTAGAAGCACCAGTAGAAATATTTTCTGAACCATAAATAATTTCTTCGGCTAACCTACCACCATATAGGGTAGATATTTGGCTTTCTAACTTCTGGCGGCTAGCACTTATAGTATCCTTTTCTGGTAAAAAAAAGGTAATACCCAGGGCTCTCCCGCGAGGAATAATTGTTACTTTATGAACTGGATCATGTTCTGGTACCAAACGACCAATGATAGCGTGTCCAGCTTCGTGATAAGCTGTAGATTCTTTTTGTGCTTCAGTCATTACCAGAGAACGACGCTCTGCGCCCATCATAATTTTATCCTTTGCTTTTTCAAATTCTATCATTGATACCATGCGTTTACTGCTACGTGCTGCAAATAGAGCTGCTTCATTTACTAGATTAGCTAAATCAGCACCTGAAAATCCAGGTGTACCACGAGCAACAACTAAGACATCTATATCAGGTGCAAGCGGCACATGGCGTATGTGTACTCTCAAAATTTGTTCTCGTCCTCTAATATCTGGTAGTCCAACTACCACATGACGGTCAAAACGACCAGGACGAAGTAAAGCAGGATCTAAGACATCTGGTCGATTAGTTGCAGCAATAACGATAATTCCTTCATTTCCTTCAAATCCGTCCATTTCAACAAGCATTTGGTTTAGAGTTTGTTCTCGTTCATCGTGACCCCCACCAAGTCCTGCACCACGATGACGTCCTACAGCATCAATTTCATCAATAAAGATAATACATGGTGCTGCTTTTTTAGCTTGTTCAAACATATCGCGAACGCGAGAAGCACCGACACCAACAAACATTTCTACAAAATCAGAACCAGAAATGTTAAAAAAAGGAACTTTAGCTTCACCTGCAATAGCTTTTGCTAAAAGTGTTTTTCCAGTACCAGGAGGACCCACCATTAACACTCCTTTGGGAATTTTACCCCCAAGTTTTTGAAAACGACTTGGTTCCCGCAAGTAATCTACTAGTTCACTAACTTCTTCTTTAGCTTCATCACAACCAGCAACATCAGCAAATGTTGTTTTAATTTGATCTTCCGTCAGGATTCTAGCCTTACTTTTACCAAAAGAAATAGCACCTTTACCGCCGCTTTGCATTTGCCGCATAAAGAATACCCAGACACCAATGAGTAATAACATCGGAAACCAAGATATAAATACTGAAGCTATAATATTAGGTTCTTCTGGAGGCTCACCTATAACTTTCACGCTTTTTGTCAAAAGAATATCAAGTAGCTTAGGATCATTGATGGGAATATAGGTAGTATAGCGATTACTATTTTTTTTAGTAACTGTAATTTCACGACCATTAATACGTGCTTCTCTAACTTGATCTTTATTTAATTCTGACATAAAAGTAGAGTAATCTACTTTACGTTTATTATAATCACTGGTACCAAAACTCTGGAATACAGACATTAATAAAACTGCAATAACTAACCAAATAATTAGGTTTTTCGCCATATCACTCAAGGAATTAACCTCATACAGTGTTAACAATTAAATTTAGGATACTTAGGATACTATAATTTACGTTCTTTAGCTACAATATACACTTCTCTTGAACTAGCACGAGAAGCTTCAGGTTTTCGTATTTTTACCTTCTTAAAAAGAGAACTTATTGTATGCAGGTACTTATCAAAATTTTCTCCCTGAAAAATTTTAACTAAAAAACTACCACCTGGTGCAAGAACATCTAGACACATATCCAGTGCTAATTCAACTAGATACATAGTTTTAGGAATATCAACTTCCGGAGTACCGCTTATATTAGGAGCCATATCTGATAGCACTACCTGTACTTTTTTTTTACCTATAACTTCAATCAAAGAATTTAACACTAATGGGTTACGAAAATCACCTTGTATAAACTCTACGCCTACTATTGACTCCATTGGAAGTATATCACATGCAATAACACGACCTTTGTTGCCTATCTGCATAACAACATATTTAGACCAACCTCCAGGTGAAGATCCTAAATCTACTACAGTTATTCCTGGATAAAATATATTGTCGCTTTGTTGTATTTGATGAAGTTTAAACCAAGCACGAGAACGCAGTTGTTTTTTTTGTGCATGCTGAACATATTTATCATTAAAATGTTCTTTTAGCCAAAAAATAGAACTTGCAGAACGCTTTTTAGTAGTCATTTTATTTTCTAAATAAGTTATGGATTAAACATTTATCAATATCATATTTTATTTCCATGTTATGGATTGATAAAAATCATGTATTTACAAATAATCAACACGAATAATTTTGTATTCTACTATACCGTTAGGAGTTTTAATAACTACAATATCTCCTTCTATTTTGCCAATAAGTCCGCGAGCTATAGGAGAATTAATAGAAATTAAATTTTTTTTAAAATCAGCTTCATCATCGCCAACAATGCAGTATTTTTGCTTTTCTTTATTATTAATATTCTCTACACTAACTGTAGCACCAAAAATAACTCTGCCGTTAGGGGTTAGCTTAGTTACATCTATAACCTGCGCATTAAATAATTTAGCTTCTATTTTTTCTATTCTGCCTTCACAAAATACTTGTTGTTCTCTAGCAGCATGATACTCAGCATTTTCTTTTAAATCACCATATTCACGAGCATCAGCAATAGATCTGGTAATTTTAGGTCTGCAAACATTTTTGAGATATTCTAGTTCCTTACGGAGTTTTTCAGCACCGCGAATGGTCATCGGAATCTTATTCATAATTACACACCTTCTAAAAGATGCAAAAAATGCGTATTAGTATAAATTTTAACAGGCGGATAAAATATGTCTAATCTAAATATTAGATTGTAAATATCTCATATCTTTAGCAAAAAGATGATCCTTTTAAAAGATTTAAGATGATCCTTTTAAAAGATTTACCTACTTTAGCAAAAAGTTTAACAAAATTTTCTCGGTGAGAGAGGATTTGAACCTCTGACCCATACGTCCCGAACGTATTGCGCTTCCAGACTGCGCCACTCACCGTAATATGCGGTAATTTATAATACTTTTTTACAAAAAATAGTCAATATATTTTAAAATATTAGTTTTTGTGTTACCGTTTGTTTTTTAAGTTTTTAATAAGTTTTTTTAATTAACCACTTTGGTACATCTCTTGAATTATATCACATCATCCGATAAAATTACCATTTAGCCACAGTTGTGGAAATGTAGGCCAGTTAGCTAATTTAGGTAATTCAACACGAATATCTGGATTAATTAGTACATCAACATACATTTTTGCTTTTTAGTATTTTTTATCTTTTTAATAAATTTTTTTTGCTAATAACTGTTCTACAGTATTAACAATTAACTGTGTATGTGAATCAATTTCGATATTGACACTGTCACCTAGTAGTTTTTTACCTAATGTAGTACGTAGCAATGTTTCAGGTATTAGATGCACACAAAAGCAATTATTAACTACTTTTCCCAGTGTTAAGCTAATGCCGTCTACGGCAATATATCCTTTATGCATAACATATTTTATTAGTGTATTATCGTGTAATGAAAACCAAATGTTTAGGTTATTTTCTGATATAATAATTTTAATTAATTCAGCGATACAAATAATATGTCCTGATATTAGATGACCGCTAATTTCTGAATTAATCTTTGCCGCTCTCTCTATATTAATCTCATCACCTACCTTAAGGTTGCCTAAATTAGTTATTCTGAGCGTTTCTTTCATTATATCAAAACTTACTAAATTACCATTAATTCCAGTAACTGTCAAACAACAACCATTATGTGCTACTGAGGCGCCAATATTCAAGTTGGGTAATAACGCTACCGGTAATCGTACATAATGAGTACGAAAAAATTTTTTTTCTTTAATCGCTATAATGGGCGCAGTAGCTTGAATTATTCCCGTAAACATAAGTTTTCCTTATATAAAAAAATTAGGCGCAGTTAATTTTATTTATTTTGCAGCATGCTATCTAACTAGGTTAGTATTTAAACAATATTGAACCATCTTGAAAATTTCATTTAATAAGCACAGAGGTCTATTTTAGACCTCTGTAATTTTTAATTGTAATAAAGAAAAAAATTCTTAGCAAGTGCTTGCTGTATTAGCGTTGTAATCAGTTTTTTAGAAGAAAAAATTTAAATGTAATTTAAAGATGGAAATAAGTGAAATAAAAAAGCTATTGATGAAAAATTTTTCGTGGTATGAAGTTTATGTAAATGTAACCGGCAGATATTTTTATATTATTGCAGTTAGTGAGTTGTTCGCTGGTATGAGCAAAGTTAAAAAACAGCAGACTATTTATACCCCCCTTATGGAATCTATTTTAGATAACAGTATTCACGCTTTATCAATTAAAGTATATACTCCAAAAGAGTGGCATGATCGTAAATTTAAAGTAAATTTAAAAAAATTGAATTTTTATGATTTACAAAATATATCAGATATTGTAATGAGTAATCTCTGCGTTGCCATATTTGGAGCCAAATTAAGTGGGATTTAATATTTTAAGGTAAATCTACTACCGGCCAGCCACCTAAACGTTTCCATCGATTAACTAATTCACAAAATAGAGCTGCTGTACGTTCAGTATCATATAATGCTGAATGCGCTTCGTTATTGTCAAATTCTATACCAGCAGCGTTACAAGCTTTTGCTAGTACAGTCTGGCCAAGTACTAGTCCACTTAATGCTGCTGTATCGAAAGTAACAAAAGGATGAAATGGGTTGTTTTTTAAATCGGCACGACTTGCAGCTACCATTAAAAAATCATGATCAAAAGCTGCATTATGAGCAACAATAATAGCACGATTGCAATCGTGCTCTTTAATACCTTTACGTACCATTTTAAATATCTTATGTAAAGCCTCGTGCTCAGTAACAGCACCACGTAAAGGATTTAGCGGATCTATTCCATTAAATGCCAAAGCTTCAGGTTGTAGCTGCGCTCCATGAAAAGGAGTAATATGAAAATGAAGAGTATTGTCAGCATGTAACCATCCTTTTTTATCCATTTTTAATGTTACAGCAGCTATTTCTAATAGAGCATCAGTTCCAGCATTAAAACCAGCGGTTTCTACATCAATAACAACCGGATAAAAACCTCTAAAGCGAATACTAAGAGTATTTATATTTTCTAAGTTAACTAGTTTATCCATTATGATTCGTATTTGCTTAAATTTCTAATATAGAATGTATTTTTTTAAAATTATTATTTTGTAACAATAAGTACCTATTGTAGGAGAATGTATGGTAAATTTTGTATTTTAGAATGCTATTATTACTTTTAAAGTGTAATTACCAGTATCAAGCGCTACTTGTTCGCGTATGGCGCACTTTAATTGACCATATTTTAAATAATTTTAAAATTACGCCCCAAAATTATATTAATTTACATAAAATTTGTAATTTATATCATAAATAATCAAATTAAATTAGCAAAAGCTATTGGTATTAAACAGCCATCGTTAATGCTAACGCTAGATAAAATTGAAAAAAAATAAAAGCTGTGCAAAGCTAATTAACTTAGTATGCTAAACATATTAAGGAAGTAAATTCTATTATCAATAACATTGAACAGATTAAAAATTAACAATAATAACATCTACGATATCTTTAGATAAAGTATAGTATTATTATGTTTTAACATTAACCATATTTACATATAGTTGGGGAGTTTAAAATGGTAAGCAATAACCTTCTGCAAAAATTGCATAAACGAGGATTTATTGCCCAAATTACAAATAAAAAAGAGCTAGCTGATCGATTAAATTCAGGACCAATAGTTTTCTATTGTGGTTTCGATCCCACCTCTGACAGCTTACATTTGGGAC
Organism: secondary endosymbiont of Trabutina mannipara; assembly: GCF_900090215.1. Lineage (GTDB taxonomy): Bacteria > Pseudomonadota > Gammaproteobacteria > Enterobacterales > Enterobacteriaceae > Mikella. Next base: position 221,067 of record NZ_LT594522.1, on the reverse strand, counting down.
ATTTAGTACCATTATTTTGCCTTAAACACTTTCAATTAGCTGGTCACCGTCCTATCGCATTAGTTGGTGGTGCCACAGGTCTTATTGGAGATCCTAGTTATAAAACTACTGAACGTAAGCTTAATACTGTGGAAAGTATTCGTGAATGGGTAGAAAAAATTAAATATCAAGTGTCATCAATTCTAGATTTTAACTGTGGTAATAATAGCGCTATTGTTGTAAACAATTATGATTGGTTTCGCTCCATAAGCGTACTTACATTTTTGCGATATATTGGTAAATATTTTTCTGTTAATCAGATGATTAAAAAAGAAACGGTAAAGCAACGTTTTAAACGTGCTAATAATGGTATTTCTTTTACAGAGTTTTCCTATAATGTTTTACAAGGTTATGATTTTGCCTATCTTAACAAGAAGTATGGCGTAGCACTCCAGATTGGAGGATCTGATCAATGGGGAAATATTACTTCTGGTATTGATTTAACACGTAGGTTAAATAACCATACTGTATATGGTCTTACATTACCAATTATAAATAAAAAAAACGGTAATAAATTCGGTAAAACCGAGTCTGATACTATTTGGATAGATCCAAATAAAACTAGCCCATATAAATTCTATCAATTCTGGATTAATACGGCTGATAGCGACGTATATCGATTTTTAAAAATTTTTACATTTCTAGAATTAGCGACAATAGAAGCGATAGAACAAGCAGATCTAGATAGAGGATCTAAAGCACCCAGCGCCCAATATATTCTAGCAGAAGAGATAACTCGTATAATTCATGGTAAACATGGTTTAGCAACTGCAAAACGTATTACTGCCAGCATTTTTACAGGAACTATAGCAAATCTAACTAAAGCTGATTTAGATCAAATGGCACAAGACGGCATACCTACAGTAGTTATTGAACGTAATATAGATTTACAGCAAGCGTTGTTAACATCTGATATAGCAATCTCGAGAAGACAGGCTCGTATTCTGATAAAGTCCCATGCTATTTCTATAAATGGTAAAAAACAAACATCTGAAGATTATGTATTTAATGAATATGACAAGCTATATGGAAGTTATACCTTGTTACGAAAGGGTAAAAAACATAATTTTCTGCTTCACTGGAAAATAACTTAATATGCTAGACCATTGTGGGTCTGTATTGTAAACCTTACTTCTAAGATAGATAATGCATCCGGGAGGATTTGAACCTCCGACCGCTCGGTTCGTAGCCGAGTACTCTATCCAACTGAGCTACGGATGCATTGTGTATATGGCGGCGAGGGAGGGATTCGAACCCTCGATACAGCTTTTGATTGTATACTCCCTTAGCAGGGGAGCGCCTTCAGCCTCTCGGCCACCTCACCAATAATGAAAACTACATGCATAATTCTATATATTAATTTATATAGCTTTGATAAGTCAAAATAATTTGATAGTACAATAATAAATTTAAAATTAATGTTTAGTAACAATTATGGTTAATTAATAAAATTATATATGTATTTTATGAAAATAAAGATTTTTTTACGATTTTGTATTATCTTGAAGACGTTGATATATTTCTTCTCTATACACAGAAATTTCTTTAGGAGCATTAACACCAATACGAACTTTGTTACCTTTAATGCTTAAAACAGTAACCATAGTTACATTACTATTACTAATTATTAAAGTTTCACCAACTTTTCGATTTAAAATAAGCATTTTTTCCTTTAATTTTTTTTAAAAATCTATTTAAATACTTACAGCTATTATAGCATCTACATTTTCTAATACAGTTGATAATGTAGTAGTATTATTATTCTTACCGCTAGCCTGTGCTATATCGGCTCTGCCACCACCTTTTACACCTACCTGTTGTGCTATATGAATAACAATATCATATGCTTTAATCCTCTCAATTAAATCTTTAGTTACACCTGCTATTATGTATATTTTACCTGCTATCGTTGTAGCAAGAACAATAACAGCAGAACCAAGTTTATTTTTTAAATGATCTACCATAATACGTAAAACTTTATATTCAATGTTATCTAATTTAGTTACTAAAACTTTAACTCCTTTAATATTGCGAACATTCTGGATGATAGATATCACTATTTGTGTTGCATATTTATTTTTCAATTCTTGAATATCTTTTTCTAACTGGCGAGAATGTTCCTGCAGTGCTCGTACCTTATTAACTATTGTTTTGCTGTCACTTTTTATTAATTTTGTAACTTGGTTCAATAAATTATTTTGATTATTAAATAATATTATGGCTTCTTCTCCAGTAACAGCTTCAATACGACGTATATTCGCAGCTATTCCTGATTCTTTAGTAATACTAAAGATTCCAATATCTCCAGTACGGTTGGCGTGAGTTCCTCCACACAATTCTTTAGAAAAATCTCCAATACTCAGCATTCTAACATATTTATCGTTAAATAACGCTATTGCTCCTTTTTTACATGCTTCTTCCAGAGTTAAAATTTCTGTTTTAATAGATATATTACGTCTTATCTGCTTATTTACAATTTTTTCTACCTGGCGTATTTGTTCTAGTTCCATAGCTTTACTATGTAAAAAATCAAAACGTAAGTATTTATCTTTTACTGACGAGCTTTTTTGTTTAATATGTGGACCAAGCACCTGACGCAACGCTGCATGTAATAAATGTGTAGCAGAGTGATTTAAGCAAATCTTCTTACGAAGAAGATCATTTACTTGTGCGGTAACATTCATACCTAATCTTATTTCACCATAATTAATTTTACCTAAGTGGCAGATTGCTCTACCGTATTTCTGAGTATCTGTTACTTGAAAGATTCCAGAAGCTGCTTTTAATTCACCTTGGTCTCCAATCTGGCCACCCATCTCACTATAAAATGGTGTTTCTTTAAGTACTATTATTGCTTCTTCTCCATTAAATATTATATTAACTCGATGACCATTACGGAATATAGCTATTACTATACTCTGATGTTTAAGCTGTTCATATCCAATAAATGAAGATATTTCTTCTACTTGCTGCAGCAGTATATGACTGTTGTAGTCAAAGCTAAAATGGCGTGAATCGCGAGCTTTTTTACGTTGTGCTTCTAGAGCTGATTTAAATCCTGCTTTATCAACAGATAAGTTACGTTCACGACAAATATCTAAAGTAAAATCTAGAGGGAAACCATAAGTATCATAAAGACGAAAAGCAGTTTCTCCATTAAGAGTATCACCAGTCAATTTTTCTAGCTCTTCATCTAATAGCGTTAATCCACGTTTAATTGTGCGATTAAATTGCTCTTCTTCAGTACGAAGAATTTGTTCTACTATTGATCTTTGTAGTTTTAAGTTACCAGCAACATTACCCATTACTTCGATAAGTGGTGCAACTAGCTTGTAAAAAAAAGTATTGCTAACTCCTAGTATATTTCCATGGCGAAGAGCACGCCGAATAATACGGCGTAATACATATCCTCTACCTTCGTTTGAAGGTACAACTCCGTCGCTAATAATGAAAGCGCAAGAACGAATATGATCAGCAATAACACGTAAAGATTTGCTATTAAGGTTATTTGTGCCTGTTGCCCAGGCTGCAGCGTCAATAATTTTTTTAAAAAAGTCTATATCATAATTTGAATCAACATTTTGCAATACTGCAGCAATACGCTCTAGTCCCATACCAGTATCTACTGAAGGTTTGGGTAAAAGAAGCAGAGTTCCGTCAGTATGACGGTTAAATTGCATAAATACCAAGTTCCAAATTTCAATGTAACGATCGCCATTTTTATCTATGCTTCCCGGTGGATTTCCTAATATATGATTACCATGATCGTAAAATATTTCTGAACATGGACCGCAAGGACCAGTTTCGCCCATTTTCCAAAAATTATCAGAGTTATAAGCGATGCCTTTATTATCACCAATACGAATAATATGCTTTAAAGGGACCCCAATATCATTGGCCCATATATTATATGATTCATAATCGGTAGCATAAACTGTAACCCATAATTTATCTTTTGGTAGATTAAACCATTGTTCACTAGTTAATAATTCCCATGCAAATCGTATAGCATCATATTTAAAATAATCTCCAAAGCTAAAATTGCCTAACATCTCAAAAAAAGTATGGTGACGCGTCGTATAACCTACATTTTCCAAATCGTTATGCTTTCCACCAGCACGTACACAGCGCTGTGATGTAGTAGCTCTTCTGTAAGAACGATTATCTAGTCCTAAAAAGACATCTTTAAACTGATTCATACCTGCATTAGTAAAAAGCAATGTTGGATCGTTATTAGGTACCAATGAACTACTTGCAACAAGTTGATGTTCTTTGCTATTAAAAAAATTGATAAATTTCTGACGTATATCATCGGTGCTATTACTCATAGTTATCTCGATTAATTATAAATTATGCAAAATTTAAGAAAATAGGTAAATTTTTATTTATTAACTTCATAACAACAGCATATCACGTAATTTATTATCTATTTCTGCCGCTAATTCTAATTTTTTATGCAAAAAATTGCATGCATTAGTCTTACCTTGACCAATTTTTTCACCATTATAACTATACCAGGTACCAGATTTTTCAATTAAATTATGTTTTACGCCTATATCAATAAGTTCACCGTAGATATTAATTCCTTCACTGTACAATATTTGAAATTCTGCCTGTTTAAAAGGAGCAGCAATTTTGTTTTTTACAACTTTAACTCGTGTTTCACTGCCAACTACTACATCTCCTTCTTTTACTGAACCAATACGACGGATATCTAGACGAACTGATGCGTAAAATTTTAGAGCATTGCCCCCAGTCGTAGTTTCTAAATTACCAAACATAACGCCGATCTTCATACGTATCTGATTAATAAAAATCAGTAGAGTATTAGCGTTTTTTAAATTTACTGCCAACTTTCTCATTGCTTGACTCATCATGCGAGCAGCTAGTCCCATATGGGAATCACCTATTTCACCCTCAATTTCTGCTTTTGGCGTTAATGCTGCAACAGAATCAACAACAATGACATCTACTGCACCAGAACGAGTAAGGGCATCACATATTTCTAAAGCTTGTTCTCCAGTATCTGGCTGAGAGCACAGAAGATTATCAATATCCACCCCCAGTTTTTTAGCGTATATAGGATCAAGAGCGTGTTCAGCATCAATAAATGCACAGGTTTTATTTTTACGCTGTGCTGAAGCGATAACTTGCAGAGTCAGAGTTGTTTTACCTGATGATTCAGGACCGTATATTTCTACGATACGTCCCATAGGTAAACCACCAGCTCCCAAAGCGATATCTAGAGATAAAGAACCTGTAGATATTGTTTCAACATTCATAGAGCAATCTTCACCTAGACGCATTATTGATCCTTTACCAAATTGTTTTTCAATCTGGTTTAATGCTTCAGATAATGCTTTTTGTTTATTTTCATCAATAACCATTTTGACTCCTCTAAATCTAGATATCGCTATTATTTGTCAACCATAATTAATTTAAAATATATACAGCAGTCTTAGTATTAAGAAGGAATCTTTTAAAACAAATAATTTACTATTTTAGTTAGAGAACTTAAGTTATAAAACATCCGTAAAATTGAAACCTCTACATATAATAATTAATTTATGTATATAGAGCTATTTATCAAAACTGATTGTTAAATTTGAAATTATGTTTTTAACATTTAAGTTCTATCTTAAAGGTTTGTATTATTTTAAGGTTTGTATTATTTTACACTAGCTAATAATTGCAATAAAATTACTGATTTAGCTGGAAAATTTTTTTTATCTAACTAGTTCCACCATTTGTGGTAATTTATGATTTTAGTATTCTCGCTAGTAAAAATTCTAGTATAGAACTAGCATTTATTAAAGCTATTACAAATAAAAACCTTATTATTTATCATATAAACTTACGTTTTTCACCATATCCAGCAATGTTGGTAACACAACGACTACATATTTCTGGATAATTAGTATTTTGACCAATATTTAATTCATAATGCCAGCAGCGCTGACATTTTTTTCCAACAGCCCTTTCTAAGGTAATTTTTAAACCTTTTAATCCTTGACACTGCATAGCATCATTTCCAGCAGCATCATAATCTGCTACCACTGCATTTGAAGTTAGCAAAGCAAAATAAAGTTCATTACCTACTTTACGCAGCAAAGTAGCAAGAGAAGGTTTAGCATAAAGCGTAACACTAGCTTCTAGTGAAGCACAAATACGCTTATCAGCACGTGCAATTTCTATAATTTTATTAGTTTCATTACGTACTTTTAGCAAGGTACGCCAATATTTATCATTAAATGGTTGGTTATAATCTAGTTTAAATAGTCCTTTATACCATTCTTCTGTAAATACATACTGCATTCTTTTTCCAGGCATAAATTCCCAAATTTCATCAGCAGTAAACGACATAATAGGTGCTATCCAACGAACAATTGCCTCGCAAATATGGTATAATGCAGTTTGACAACTGCGACGTGCAATACTGTCAGCTTTAGCTGTATACTGACGATCTTTAATAATATCTAGATAAAAAGAACCCATCTCAATTGAACAAAATTGCATTATGCGTTGTATAACATTATGAAAATCATATCTATTGTAAGCAGCTATAATTTCTTCCTGGGCCGTTAAAGCACAGCTAACGGCCCAACGGTCTAATAATACCATGTGTTCAGGATTAACAATATGTTTGTTGGGATCAAAAAAGTTTAAATTAGCTAGTAGAAAACGTATTGTATTACGTATACGACGATAAATATCTACTGCTCTTTTAAGTATTTCATTAGATATTGCCATCTCTCCTGTGTAATCTGATGAAGCTACCCATAGTCGCAATATATCAGCTCCTAGTTTATCTACAATTTGTTGAGGACTTACTACATTACCCAATGATTTTGACATTTTTCTACTTTTTTCGTCCACAATAAATCCGTGGGTAAGTACCTGACGATATGGTGCCTTACCGTATATAGCAGTTGAAATTATCAATGATGACATAAACCAACCACGATGTTGGTCATAACCTTCTAAATACAGATCTGGTGTAGCTTTTTCAAAATCTGGATGTACTGAAACTACAGAAAAATATGTAGAACCAGAATCAAACCAAACATCAAGTGTATCTGGCACTTTATGGTAATGAATAGCATCTTCACCAAGAAGATTGATGGGATTTAAATCCCACCATGCTTGTACGCCTTTTTTTTCTACCATTTTTGCTACTTTTTCTATTATTTCTATAGTGCTGGGATGTAATAATTGAGTCTTCTTATGCACGAATAAGACCATTGGTACCCCCCAAATACGCTGACGTGAAATACACCAATCTGGACAATTGGCTACCATATTTTTAATTCTTTCCTGACCACAATTAGGAATCCAATTTACTTTTTTAATTTCTTCTAACGTATTTTTACGTAAATTTAGTAGATCTAGACTGATGAACCACTGGGGAGTAGTACGAAAGATAATTGGTGTTTTATGACGCCAGCAGTATGAATAACTGTGTTGCAGTTTATCTGCATGCATTATAGCTTCTTTAGCGCGTAGTATTTCGATAACTATATCATTTGCTTTTAAAAATTGTATACCGTCAAGTTCCTTTAAAATACCAGATAGATAATAACCATCAGGACCTACTAAATTTGTAACTTCTAAACCATATTTTTGGCTAAGAATATAATCTTCTAAACCGTGCCCAGGAGCTATATGTACAGCTCCTGTACCAGTAGATAAAGTTACATGATTGCTCAGTATAATTGATACATTAAAGTCCATAAAAGGATGACGAAATTTAAGTAACTCAAGATTACTTCCTTTAGTAGGAACTCCTATTATTTTCCAGTGCTGAATATTGGTACGTATAATTAAATTTTTAACTAAGTCAGCTGCTAAAATATAACCTTTTCCATTAATTTCTACTAATTGATAGTTTAAATTAGGGTTAATCGCGATAGCACGATTTGCTGGTAGAGTCCAGGGTGTAGTTGTCCAAATTACTATTGAAATTTTACCTGTGAAATTATTAGCCTGAAATTTTTTTGCTAAAGAAAGAGAATCTGCAGCTTCAAAAGTAACGTCAATAGACGGTGAAGTCTGTTCATAATATTCAATTTCTGATTCTGCAAGTGCAGAGCAACAATCAATACACCAATGTACTGGTTTAGCCCCTTTATACAAGTAACCGTTGGCAATAATCTTACCAAATGCACGAATAGTATTGGCTTCGGTAATAAAATTCATTGTTAGGTAAGGGTGCTTCCAGTCACCTAGTATACCTAAGCGCATAAAATCTCTTTTTTGCTTTTCTACCTGTTTTGCAGCGTATTTTCTACATGCCACTCTGAAATCAGAAGTATTTACTTTATTACCAGGTTTACCGATAAGTTGTTCTACTTTTAATTCAATTGGTAAACCATGACAATCCCAACCTGGGACATAGGGAGAGTCATAACCCATTAATATTTTAGATTTAATAATAATATCTTTAAGAATTTTATTAACTGAATGACCAATATGAATACTACCGTTTGCATACGGAGGTCCATCATGTAAAATAAATTTTTCTTTACCTTTTCTGGATTTACGAATCAATCCATAAAGATCATTAATATACCAACGTTCTAGCATATTAGGTTCACGATTAGCTAAATTACCACGCATAGGAAATTTTGTATAAGGTAAATTTATGGTATATTTTTTGCAATTATTCATTTTATTCTCGATTCAAAAACTATAAAAATGTATTTTAAATTTAAGAAAATAATGTATACTAATGTATAAGATAATCAACTGTTGGAGTTTAATCTTGGTTAGTATTAAATCAGCTAAGAAACGTACCATACAATCTGAAAAGCGTCGTCAATATAATGCAAGTAATCGTTCAATGATGCGAACTTTATTGAGAAAAGTACACACTGCTATTGCTTTAAAAGATAATGAAGCAGCACAAAATGCTTTTTATGTTATGCAAAAAATTATTGATCGTAAGGCGAGTAATGGATTACTACATAAAAATAAAGCTTCTCGTTATAAATCAATTATTAATGCAAAAATTAATACTTTGTTACAAAATAGTAATAACAAAAACAACAATAACAACTAATAACTAGTTTCATTTAGATCAACGGTATTGTACTAGGTAATCTAAAAATAGTTTCTAAAAAGTTAATATTTAACTGGTTAAATCATCAAAAAATTTTTTAACACCGTCAAAAAAGTTTTTTGATCGTGGACTATTTTGATAGCCTATTGAACCTTGAAAACTTTTTTCAAGCTCATGTAGCAATTTTTTCTGGTGTTCAGAAAGTTTAACAGGAGTTTCCACAACTACTCTACAAAGTAAATCTCCTTGAGATCCTCCACGAACCGATTTTACTCCTTTTCCCCTTATGCGAAATAATTTACCAGTCTGCGTTTCTGCTGGAATTTTTAACTTAACACGGCTGTTAAGTGTCGGAACTTCTATTTCTCCTCCTAGTGCTGCCATAGCAAAATTAATCGGTACTTCGCAGTAAAGATCATTGTCTTCTCTTTTAAAAAGAGGATGTTTACGTACTTGTACTTGCACATATAAATCTCCAGCAGCACTATGCTCACCAGTTTCTCCCTCTCCTGAGAGACGAATACGATCACCAGTATCAATTCCAGCAGGAATTTTTACAGAAATAGTCTTAACTTTTTCTACTCTTCCATTACTGTTACAGTTTGTACAAGGATATTTAATGATCTTACCTTGTCCTTGACAATTAGGACATGTCTGTTGTACCGAAAAAAAACTCTGGCGTATTTGTATCTGACCTTGCCCATTACAAGTAGGACAACGTACTGCAGAGGTTCCTTTTCTAGTACCACTGCCATGGCAAATATCACACTCTTCTAGAGTAGGAAAACGGATTTCCCGTGTTACACCGCGCACTGCCTCTTCAAGAGAAAGCTCTATATCATAGCGTAAATCTGATCCACGTTTAGTTCTTTGACGACGGCTACTGCCAAAAATATCACCAAATACATCACCAAATATTTCGCTAAAATCTGTTCCGCTAGAACTTCCACTACCTCCACCCATACTACCTTGTTCAAAAGCTGAGTGACCATATTGATCATAAGCAGCACGTTTTTTCGCATCTGCTAAAACTTCATAGGCTTCTTTAATTTCTTTGAATTTTGCTTCAGCTTCTGTATTGCCTTGATTACGATCTGGATGAAATTTCATAGCCAGTCTTTTATAGGCTTTTTTAATTTCACGATCTTCCGCATTCTTTGAAATGCCTAAAATCTTGTAGTAGTCTGATTTAGCCATTGTCGTATCTTCCTGCCATCAAAATAATTACACGGGCGCAGAGTTACCTCAACGCCCGTGCCTGTTTATCTATAATATATTATGCGGTTATTAAGCGCCGCTATGCACCACTCTACTATTATTTTTTATCTTTAACTTCTTCAAACTCAGCATCAACAACTTCATTTTCTGTTTTAGCGTTATTGTTATCCCCGCTTTCTTTAACTTCATCTTTCTCATTTTTTTGATGTTGAGCTACTTCTATCAATTTGCTAGATACTTTTATTAAAAGCTGTATTTTATTTTCAATATCAGATTTTACTTCACCTTTCAGCGAAGTATCTAAATTTTTTAATGCTTCCTCAATAGCTAATTTATCATTTTCTAAGAGTTTAGCACCATATTCTTTTAACTGTTTACGAGTACTGTGTAGCAAATGATCTGCTTGATTACGAATTTGCACTAATTCTTCAAATTTACGATCAGATTCTGCATTTGCTTCTGCTTCTTGTACCATCTTTTGAATTTCTTCCTCTTTTAAACCTGAGGATGCCTTAATGGTAATTTTTTGCTCACGACCACTATTTTTATCTTTAGCAGATACGTGAAGAATACCATCAGCATCGATATCAAATGTGACTTCAATTTGTGGAGTACCGCGCATTGCAGGAGCAATTCCATCTAAATTAAATTGACCTAAAGATTTATTATCTACTGCACGTTTACGTTCACCCTGTAATACATGTATAGTTACCGCTGATTGATTGTCTTCTGCAGTAGAGAAGACCTGACTGTGCTTGGTAGGTATAGTAGTATTCTTGGAAATTAGCTGGGTCATAATGCCACCCATAGTTTCGATACCTAACGATAAAGGGGTAACATCTAGTAGCAATACATCCTTAACATCTCCAGCAAGCACACCACCCTGAATTGCAGCACCGATTGCTACAGCTTCATCTGGATTAACATCTTTTCGTGGTTCTTTACCAAAAAATTCAGTAACTTTTCTCTGAACTAGGGGCATACGAGTTTGTCCACCAACTAAAATAACATCTTTAATATCAGATACCGATAGACCAGTATCCTTTAAAGCTAATTTTAAAGGTTCAAGAGTACGATTAACTAATTCTTCTACTAGTAACTCTAATTTAGCACGAGTTACTTTTAAATTCATATGTTTAGGACCAAAATTATCTGCTGTGATGTATGGTAAATTAACATCAGTTTGTTGCGAAGATGATAATTCTATTTTAGCTTTTTCAGCAGCTTCTTTTAAACGCTGCATTGCCAAAGGATCATTGCGTAAATCAATACCATGATCTTTTTTAAATTCATCTACTAAATAGTTAATTAAACGACTATCGAAATCTTCACCCCCTAAATGGGTGTCTCCATTAGTAGAAAGTACTTCAAATGTTTTTTCACCATCAACATCATCTACTTCAATAATTGAAATATCAAAAGTTCCGCCTCCTAAATCATAAACTGCAATAGTTCTGTTGCTAGTTTCTTTGTCAAGACCATATGCCAAAGCAGCTGCAGTAGGCTCATTGATAATACGTTTAACGTCCAATCCAGCGATACGTCCTGCATCTTTAGTTGCTTGTCTTTGTGCATCATTAAAATAAGCAGGTACAGTAATAACCGCTTCTGTAACAGATTCTCCCAAATAATCTTCTACAGTTTTTTTCATTTTTTTTAAAATCTCTGCAGAAATTTGCTGAGGTGCTATTTTTTGATCTTTAACTTCTATCCAAGCATCACCATTATCTGCTGCTATTATTTTATAAGGCATAATATTTACATCTCGTTGTACTTCATTATCCTGAAAACGACGGCCAATTAGACGTTTTATAGCAAACAATGTATTCTTAGGGTTAGTGATTGACTGACGTTTAGCAGGTTGACCAACTAGGATCTTACCATCCTGAGTATAGGCAATGATAGAAGGAGTAGTACGATCTCCTTCGCTATTTTCAAGTACACGAGGTTTATTGCCTTCAATAATAGCAATACAGGAGTTGGTTGTACCTAAGTCGATACCAATAATTTTTCCCATCTAAACATCTCCACTAAAAGTTTAATTTTTTTAATTTCGTTGTGGTTATAAAATCTGATATGCGTCCTAAAATAAACTTTTCAAGTTTTTGCTAACCTATTATTTAAATTTTAACAACGTAGGACGCAAAGCGCAAAGTATGACGCCTAGAAAGGTCATGATTTTATGCATCAAGTGGAAGGTGCATCAAAGGTAATAATAGTACTTTCTTGATTGACTTTTTTTGAAAATTTATTTAATTTATTTATTTATATTTAATTTATTTTAAAATGCCGATATAGCTCAGTTGGAAGAGCAACGCATTCGTAATGCGAAGGTCATAGGTTCAACTCCTATTATCGGCAATACTGTTCATTTTGCTGCCATATACCGTATAGATGGTTACCAAGGTACGCATTTCGGTATAGGGTAAATAGTTACGCTGTAAATACCGTAAATACCAAATTTAAATACAAAACCTAGATCCCTAGGATCCTAGTTAGCTAGGAAAGTACTTTAACTTTTTGAGGTAAAATATGTTCATTAAAAATTTTATGGCATTAGTACCTATGGTAGTCGAACAGAATTCAAGAGAAGAGCGTTCATACGATATTTTTTCTCGCCTCTTAAAAGAACGTATTATATTCATGACAGGAAAAATTGAAGATTATATGGCAAATTTAATCATTGCACAGATGATGTTTTTAGAAGCTGAAAATCCTGAAAAAGATATTTATCTTTATATTAATTCACCAGGTGGTGTTATTACAGCAGGTATGTCAATTTATGATACTATGCAATTTATAAAGCCTGATGTTAGTACTTTGAGTATGGGACAAACAGCTTCTATAAGTGCTTTTCTTTTAACGGCTGGTGCAAAAGGTAAGCGTTTCTGTTTACCTAATTCACGGATAATGATTCATCAACCTTTAGGAGGATTCTATGGACAAGCTACTGATATTAAAATTCATGCTAGAGAAATTCTATATATCAAGGAACGAATAAACAAATTAATGGCAAAACATACAGGTCAGTCTATCGAAGTAATAGAGAGAGATACTGAACGTGATCGTTTTCTTTCTGCCTCTGAGGCAGTAGACTATGGATTAGTAGATTTTGTTTTAAGCCAGCGATTATAATTTTAAAAATATAATTTTAGTACGTACTTCAAAAACAAAAAAAAGAGGTTTACTTTACTGATGACAGATAAAAGCAAAAACTGTTCAGAAAAGTTGCTATATTGCTCTTTCTGCAGTAAAAACCAGTCTGAGGTGCAGAAACTAATAGCAGGAAAGTCCGTGTATATATGCGATGAATGTGTTTATTTATGCAACAATATTATCAGCGAAGATATAGAAATTACTCGTAGTGAACTACGAGTATTGCCCACGCCCCATGAAATCAATAAATATTTAAATGATTATGTTATCGGTCAGGATAAAGCTCAAAAAGTACTCTCAGTAGCTGTATATAACCATTATAAGCGTTTACGACATTACAATATTAATAATCCAATTGAAATTGGTAAAAGTAATATATTATTGATTGGACCTACAGGTAGCGGTAAGACCTTACTAGCAGAAACTATGGCACGTTTTTTAGATGTTCCTTTTATTATTGCCGATGCAACTACACTAACAGAAGCCGGATATGTAGGTGAGGATGTGGAGAATATTATCCAAAAACTACTACAAAAATGTAATTATGATGTACAAAAAGCACAGTATGGTATCGTATATATCGATGAGATTGATAAAATTACCCGTAAATCTGATAACCCTTCCATTACCCGTGACGTATCAGGTGAAGGAGTTCAGCAGGCACTTCTAAAACTTATAGAAGGCACCATTGCTGCCGTTCCCCCGCAAGGGGGAAGAAAGCATCCTCAGCAAGAATTTATTAGAGTAGATACCTCTAAAATTTTGTTTATCTGCGGTGGTGCTTTTGCTGGTCTAAATAAAGTAATAGAGCATAGAACTGGAACTAGAGGAATAGGTTTTAGCGCTTACATTAAAGGAAATTCAGAAAAAAATAATGAAAGCAGACTGTTAGCTCAAGTAGAACCAGAAGATCTGATAAAGTTCGGTCTCATTCCAGAATTTATTGGAAGATTACCTGTTGTAACAACGTTAAATGAATTAAGTGAAGAAGCACTAATTCAAATTTTGCAAAAACCTAAGAACGCTCTTACTAAACAATATCAGGCATTATTTAACATTGAAGGGGTTGAGCTTGAATTTAACGAAGAAGCTATTACAGCTATTGCTAAAAAAGCTATGAAACGTAAAACTGGAGCACGTGGTCTGCGTTCTATTATTGAAAATGTTCTTCTAGAAACAATGTATGAACTTCCTTCAAAAAATAACATAGATAAAGTTATAATTGATGAATCAGTTATTGCTGGTAAGTCAGATCCGTTGTTTATCTATGGTAATCGCAGAAAAGAACAGCAGAAATCAGGTAATTAACTGCATATTAAACAGCATTTTACATAAATTTTATTCTTTTTTTTCATGTTGAATATAAGCTATTTGATACTATATTACATAATATGGTATTTTGGTTTTTTGTTACCATTCCCCTATCTATTTACTATTTATAGATGGCGTCAGCTAAACTAAGAGAGAGCTATATGAATGCCGAATGTTCTGAGCGTATAAAAATTCCAGTATTGCCTCTACGCGATGTTGTAGTATATCCATATATGGTAATTCCGTTGTTTGTAGGTAGGGAAAAATCTATTCGTTGTCTTGAAGCAGCCGTAGGTAGTGATAAAAAAATCATGCTAGTAGCTCAAAAAAAAGCGTCAACTGATGAACCTTGTATTGATGATCTTTTTTCAGTAGGAACTGTATCTTCAATTTTGCAAATACTAAAACTAGCAGACGGTACAGTAAAATTGCTAGTAGAAGGTTTATCTCGTGCACGTATTAAATCTTGGGCTGATCGTGGTGATTATTTTACCGCTGATGTAGATTATTTTGAAGCTCCAGAACTAAATAATGAGAACGAACGAAAATTACTGATACGTACAGCTATTAATCATTTTGAAGTATATATTAGCCTAAATAAGAAAATTTCTACAGAAATTTTAACATCATTAAAGAATATTGATGATGCTGTACGTTTAGCAGATACTATCGCTGCTCATATACCACTAAAGCTAACTGACAAACAATCAGTGCTTGAAATGGCCTCTGTAACAGAGCGGTTAGAATACTTGATAGCGATGATGGAGTCAGAAATTGATCTGCTACAGGTAGAGAAACGTATCCGCCATCGTGTTAAAAAACAGATGGAAAAAAGTCAAAAAGAATACTATCTAAATGAACAAATAAAAGCAATTCAGAAAGAATTAGGCGATCTTGATGATACTCCAGATGAAAATGAAGTTTTTAAGCGTAAGATAGATGCTGCAAAAATGCCAAATGAAGCCCGTGAAAAGACCGAAGCAGAACTTCAGAAATTAAAAATGATGTCACCTATGTCTGCAGAAGCAACAGTAGTGCGGGGCTACATAGATTGGATGCTATCGGTCCCTTGGAATTTGCGCAGCAAAGTTAAAAAAAACCTTATTAAAGCGCAAGAAACTCTCGATCGAGATCATTATGGACTGGAAAAAGTTAAAGAACGTATTTTGGAATATCTTGCAGTACAAAGCAGGATAAGTAAAATTAAAGGACCTATTCTTTGCTTATTAGGTCCTCCTGGAGTAGGAAAAACATCGTTAGGTCAGTCTATTGCTAAAGCTACAGGTCGTAAGTATATTCGGATGGCTTTAGGTGGTGTACGCGATGAGGCTGAAATACGCGGGCATCGACGTACTTATATTGGCTCCATGCCTGGTAAATTAATTCAAAAACTTTCTAAAGTTGGAGTAAAAAATCCACTATTTTTGCTTGACGAAATAGATAAGATGTCTTCAGATATACGTGGTGATCCGGCATCAGCATTACTTGAAGTATTAGATCCGGAACAAAACGTAACATTCAACGACCATTACTTAGAAGTAAACTATGATCTTTCTGATGTAATGTTTGTTGCTACTTCAAATACAATGAATATTCCAGCGCCTCTCTTAGATAGGATGGAGGTTATACGTCTTTCTGGATATACTGAAGAAGAAAAACTTAATATTGCTCAACAGCATCTGTTATCTAAGCAACTAAAACGTAATGCTTTAAAAAAAAGCGAACTTAAAATAGAAGAAAGTGCTATATTGGGGATAATTCGTTATTACACTCGTGAATCAGGAGTTCGTAGCTTAGAGAGAGAAATATCTAAAATTTGCCGCAAAACAGTAAAAAACCTACTAATGAATAATAACATAAAAAATATGGTTATCAGTGCTGATAACCTGAAAAATTTTTTGGGTGTTCAACGATTTGATTATGGTCGCGCGGAAGAAAAAAATATTATTGGTCAAGTTACTGGTCTTGCGTGGACTGAAGTTGGCGGTGATCTGTTGATTATTGAAACCGCATGCGTTCCAGGTAAGGGCAAATTAATATATACAGGTTCACTTGGAGAAGTAATGCAAGAGTCTATTCAAACAGCAATGACTGTAGTACGTGCTCGTGCTGAAAAAATTGGCATTAGTAATAATTTTTATGAAAAAAACGATATACATGTACATGTCCCTGAAGGAGCTACGCCTAAAGATGGTCCTAGTGCTGGGATAGCAATATGTACTGCGATGGTATCATGTTTAAGTGGAAATTATGTTAAAGCAAACATAGCAATGACCGGGGAAATTACCCTACGGGGACAGGTACTTCCTATCGGTGGATTAAAGGAAAAATTACTTGCAGCGCACCGAGGAGGTATAAAAACAGTAATTATACCTTTTGAAAATAAGCGAGACCTAGAAGAAATGCCGACTAACGTAATAAAAGACTTACATATTCATCCAGTACAGCACATTGATGAAGTTCTTCATATGGCGCTACAAAATAATACTTTCTGAAAATGCTTAATTTTGGATAAAACCAAGTAAATTGAAGTTACCTACAACTTAAACTTAAACTGTAAAAAATATTCCCCAAAAACACAACTTTTGTTTATGCATGTACTTCAAACACTAAAAAGCGCATATTTACAATATTTTCTTAATTTTGTACAATACTTCAAGTGCTTGAAGTGGTGAAATTTTATCTAGTTTTAAATTTTTCAATTTTTTAACTAATAGTGGTATCTTCTGATCTTCCTGCTTAAATTGCAAGTAGTCTATGTTTTTAAATTTTTTTTCTCTAGAAATTATTTCTAATTCATGTAATTTTTTACGTGCGCGTTTAATTATTTTTCGCGGTATTCCAGCTAACTCTGCTACTGAAAGTCCGTAACTTTTGTTAGCGGCCCCATTTTGCACATTGTGCATAAATGCAATTGTATCGCCATGCTCTACAGCGTCTAGATGCACGTTAACTACACCATCCATTTTATCAGGTATAGTAGTTAATTCAAAGTAGTGCGTGGCAAACAAAGTCATTGATTTTATGCAGCTAGCAAAATTTTCTGCACAAGCCCAAGCTATCGCAAGCCCATCATAAGTAGAAGTACCACGGCCGATTTCATCTATTAATACTAAACTATGATGTGTTGCATTGTGCAGTATATTTGCAATTTCTGTCATTTCTACCATGAATGTAGAACGACCTGAAGCTAAATCATCAGCTGCACCTATGCGGGTAAATATACGATCTACAGGTCCTATAATTGCACATTCAGCTGGTACAAAGCTCCCAATATATGCTAATAGCACAATTAAAGCATTTTGGCGCATATAAGTGCTCTTACCACCCATATTAGGTCCTGTAATAATAAGCATACATTGTTTATCAGACAACATTAACTTATTAGCGATAAATGGTTCTTTTAAAAGATGCTCTACTACTGGATGGCGGCCTCCTTTGATATATATACCAGATCTAGCTTCTAAAGTAGGACAAACATAATTCAAAGTTTCAGCACGCTCAGCTAGGTTACATAAAACATCTAACTCTGCTAGTGCCTCAGCGCTTTGCTGCATCATTGCTAAATTAGGTAATAGCAAGTCAAATAGTTCATCGTACAGAACTTTTTCTAAGGTTAGAGCCTTGCTTTTTGCAGTCAATACTTTATCTTCGAATTTTTTTAATTCAGGAATAATATAACGTTCTGCGTTTTTTAGTGTTTGACGACGAACATAGTGAATTGGCACTAGATGGCTTTGGTTACGACTTAGCTGAATAAAATAACCGTGTACGGTATTAAAACCAATTTTTAGATTATATATTCCAGTTTTCTCACGCTCGCTCAATTCTAGCCGGTATAGATAATCGGTTGCGCCAGTTGCAAGACCGCGCAATTCATCTAGTTCTGCATTATAACCAGGAGCGATAACGCCGCCATCACGCACTAACATAGGAGGCGACTCGATAATGGATTGTGACAGCAAATAACGTATTTTTTCAAAGTCACCAATACGGTTAAGTAATTGGATTAAATCTAGATCTTTATTTATAAGCAGCTTCTTGATAGACGGAATCTGCGCAAAAGCAGAACGCATACGTGATAAATCACGAGGCCTCGCCGAACGTAACGCTAACCGCGCTAAAATTCTCTCAAGATCTCCAATTTGCCGCAGTAGCGGCTGTAAATATGATACCTGATCATGTAGAACACGGATTATTTTTTGGCGAAAATTTACTGTAGTAATATTACGTATTGGCATGTGAAGCCAGCGTTTCAGCATTCTACTGCCCATTGGGGTAACTGTTCTGTCTATAACATCCGCTAATGTATTTTTGCTACCGCCGCTAAAATTCTGTGTAATCTCTAGATTACGCTGTGTAGTTGCATCCATTAGAATACCTTCTTGCTTGTTCTCTAGAGAGATTGTATTAATATGGGGTAACGACGATGTGCACTGGGTATTTTTAGTGTATTGTAGTAGACAACCTGCGGCACATAAAGCTAGATGTGCTCGATCAACACCAAAACAAGTTAAATCATGTGTACCAAAATGCATAGTTAGTTGTTGGCGGGCAGTATCTAGTTCGAACTCCCACAACTGACGTCTGCGGAGACCACGTCGGTGTTCAATTAGCGATATATCCTGAAAATTTTCAGGATATAGCAGTTCTGCAGGATTAGTACGCTGTAATTCTGCGGCCATAACTTCGCGATCTATTTGCTCTGATATTAAGAAACGACCTGAAGTAATATCTAAGGTAGCATAACCAAATCTATGCTGATCCTGCCATATAGCAGCTAAAAGGTTATCCTGACGGTCATTTAATAACGATTCTTCGCTTAAAGTACCAGGAGTAACAATACGTACTACACGCCGTTCCACTGGAACTTTTGTAGCTAAATGACTGTCTATTTGTTCACAGATAGCTATAGATTCTCCCATAGATACTAACTTAGCAAGATAATTGTCTACTGCATGATAGGGGATTCCAGCCATAGGAATAGGCTCACCAGCAATAGTACCACGTTTAGTAAGAGAAATATCCATTAACTGCGACGCTTTTTTAGCGTCATCATAAAATAACTCATAAAAGTCTCCCATACGATAAAATAGCAGAACATCTGGGTGCTGAGCCTTCAACTTTAAGTACTGCTGCATCATTGGAGTATATGAATCTAAATCTTTGTCTTTAATATCAAAAATAGACATTTTAATTAATCCATTTTATGGTATAATTGTATATAGGATAAATTGATATGTTTAAATTATATCAAAGCTATTGCAATAGAGAAATATCTGCTATCTTCAAGAACAACTTATGAAGTTGTGAGAGTAAAGTTAGGCGGTTAATTCTAACCTGGTAATCATCTGTCATTACCATAACATTATCAAAAAAAGCAGTTACATGCTCACTTAGCGACGCTAGCTCTATCAACGCATCTTGATAGCGTTTAGTATCAAACAATGGTTGTAATTTTTCGCTTATAACATTCAAATAGGTTGCTAAATTAATTTCTGCAGGATCTTTTAAAATTGATGTTTTAATACTACCATATACTGTATTATTATCATATTTTGCTAAAATATTCGATACTCTCTTGTGTACGACAGCTAACGTTGCAGATTCTTTAAAATTACAGAAATAGCTCACGGCACGTACTCTAGCGTCAAAATCTACTGGGCATGTAGGACTAATTGCCAACACCGCCTGAATTATATTTAAATCATATCCCTGATCTTGATACCAGGTACGAAACCTACTAAACATAAAATCAATAACATCATTTACAACCGAATCATTGTTTAACTTATCTCCGTAAAAACTACGCGTTTTTAGTGTCATAGTTTGCAGATCTAGAGATAACTTTTTTTCTACAATAATACGTAGCACGCCAATAGCAATACGGCGTAATGCAAATGGATCTTTATCTCCTCTAGGATATTGGCCAATACCTAAAATTCCTGTTAGCGTATCCATTTTATCGGCGATAGCTACTGCACAAGACACCAGTGTTGTAGGAAGAGCATCTCCGGAGAATCTAGGATGATATTGCTCTTTTTGTGCCAAAGCTATGGCTTCTGGTTCGTTATCGTGTAGAGCGTAATGCATACCCATTACGCCTTGTGTTTCAGTAAATTCAAAAACCATATTAGTAATTAGATCGCATTTAGATAACAAACCAGCTCGCGCTGCATGTTGCACATTGGCTCCAATATTACCAGCTATCCAAGCTGCTAAAGCTTGTACCCGTTCACTTTTATCACGTATAGTGCCCAGATTTTTTTGGAATAATACTGAATTTAGACCTGAAAGGCGATCTTCCAGTCTCTGTTTTAGATCAGTATTAAAAAAAAATTCAGCATCTGCTAAACGTGAACGAACTACTTTTTCATTACCAGCAATAATTTTCTGCGGATTTTTGGATTCAATATTTGCAACAAAGATAAAATACGGCAATAAATTTCTAACTGAATCATAAACTGGAAAATATTTTTGGTCTTTTTTCATGGTACAAACTAGCACTTCGGCAGGCACAGATAGGAACTTTTCTTCAAATCGTGCAGTAAGTACCACTGGCCATTCTACTAAGGAAGTAACCTCTTCTAACATAAGATCGCTTAAATCAGCTACCCCACCAATTTTTTTAGCAGCAAATTCTACATCTCTGCGAATGGTTTCTTTACGCTGAAAATAGTCAGCTATGACCCGTCCTCTAGTAACCAGAACTTGCGGATAATTGTTTGCGTGATCAAGAAAAATTTCTTGCTCTCCCATAAATCTGTGTCCCAGTACCACTCTATCTACATTAATACCAAGTATATTACCATAAATAATAAGATCATTTAAAAGTAACGTTACGGTACGTAACGGCCAAATAAATTTATTATCTACCCATCTAATTATTTTCAGTATAGCTAATTTTTCTAGCGCGTTGCTTACTATACCACATAATAAATTTTGTACTGGCTTACCTTTTACTATTGAATTGTAAACTAACCATTTTCCTTTTTTATTTACTAAATATTCAGCTTGGCTAATAGTAATACCACAATCACGCGCCCATCCTAAAGCTGCTTTAGTAGGATTTCCTTTAGCGTCAAATGCTTGCGCAATTGTTGGACCTAAGTTTTCTATATTACTATCTTCTTGGGTTTCATTCATAGCAGCTACTTTAACAGCAATTCTACGTGGCGTTGCAAACCAACTTATTTCTCCATGAGAAACACCATTAATATCAAGTTCACTGTTGATTTTTGTAGCGAAAGTTTCAGCTAAATTACGCAGCCTCTTTGGAGGCAGTTCTTCTGTGCCTATTTCTACTAGGAAAGTAGGAAAATTATTTGTTGTCATAGCTATTTCTTATTATTAACTTAATTTTTTATTTTTTCACATAGGGGAAAGCCTAGCGATTCGCGTGAAGCGTAGTAAGCTTCCGCTACTGCTTTAGTCAATGTGCGAATTCGCAAAATATAGTACTGGCGTACTGTTACTGAAATAGCTTTACGTGCATCTAACAAATTGAAACTATGCGCTGCCTTTAAGATACGCTCATAAGCAGGCAACGGTAAAGGTTTCTCTAGAGAGAGCAAACTTTTAACCTCTTTTTCGTACTGTTCAAAACAATAAAATAAAAAATCAACGTCAGCATATTCAAAATTATAGGTTGATTGTTCTACTTCGTTTTGGTGTAATAAATCTCCATAAGTTCTACGACCTAATGTCCCCTCGCTCCATACCAAATCATAAACGCTGTCTACATCTTGCAAATACATAGCTAAACGCTCAAGACCATAAGTAATTTCTCCTGTAACCGGGCGGCACTCTAGACATCCTATTTGCTGAAAATAAGTTAATTGCGTAACTTCCATACCATTTAACCATACTTCCCAACCAATACCAGAAGCTCCTAGTGTAGGATTTTCCCAGTTATCTTCTACAAAACGTAGATCATTAATTGTAAGATCTAAACCCAATTTAATTATAGAATTAAGATATAGTTCTTGTATATTGTCTGGAGAAGGTTTCATGATAACCTGAAATTGATAATAATGCTGCAAACGATTGGGATTTTCCCCGTAGCGTCCATCTTTGGGACGGCGAGAATTCTGTACATAAGCGTTAGCAATAGGTTCTGGTCCAATTGCTTGCAAACAAGTCATGGGATGGGATGTGCCAGCACCAACTTCTATATCTAGTGGCTGAACAAGGGTACAACCATAACGCACCCAATACTCCTGGAGAGTTAGAATTAATCCTTGAAAAGTTTTTCTATTAAAATTTTGCATATTATTTATTATATATTAGGGTGATCTTTTAGATCAAAAAGAAAAAAGCCCATTTAATCATCAATAATGATAATGGGCTTTTATATTTTTTAAAATATTTAAATTTTATTTTTTATTTAAAATTCGATCTTGAAGTCCCGAATAGTAGTTATTATTACCACTAATAGCAATATGTCGTGGCTGCATTGATTCTGGAATATGAAGTTCAAGTTCAATTTTAAGTAACCCATAATTAAAGTTAGCTTGTTTAACTGTCATATGCTCAGCTAGGGTAAAACTAAGCGAGAATTCCTTACAAACCAGACCTTGATGTAAATAATGTGTCTCTTTTATATCTAATACAGGTTTACCTTTAATGGTTAGACGCGGTCCTTCTAATTCAATCGATAGTCCTTCTTGTTTAAAGCCAGCAAGTGCTAGGGTAATACTATAATTTTTATCATCTTTTTTTTCAATGTTGTATGGAGGATAACCTATATCCTCAAGATCATCTTGTATATTATTAGCTAGCTTATCAAAACCGATCCACTGATTAAATAATGGAGAAAGCTTGTAATTAAGCATATTATTAACTCCTTTTTTTAAAAAAAATAAACTTAGTTTATCTCAATGCGGCGCGGCTTTAATGTTTCTGGCATAATTCGTTCTAAATCAATAAAAAGCAAACCATTTACTAAATGCGCCCCTTTTATTTGTATAAATTCAGATAACTGAAATTTACGTTCAAAATTACAATCTTCTATGCTTTGATATAAATAATTATTTTGGTTATTTTCGCTAGTGTGAACACCTTTTATTGTCATAATATTGTCATGAGCGGTAATATCAAGTTCTTTTTCAGCAAAACCTGCAACTGCAATAGAAACACGATACTTATTTTCGCTAACCAATTCAACATTATAAGGAGGATAGCTGTTGCTGCCCTTATTTTGGCTTGCTTCTAGCAGATTAACTAGACGATCGAAACCTATTGCTGATCGATACAGCGGTGAAAAATCAAAATTACGCATAGCTTAAAACCTCCAAAAATTCAGCAGAGGGTTTAATAACCTTCTTTTTTTAAACTTCTTTTTTTTATTTAAGATCATTAAGTAAAAGATCATTAAGTAAATAACTAAGATACTAGTTATTATTCTAGTTATTATTCATATAGTAATATTACCGTATTTTTTCAAGTGATAATTAATAAAAATTATCTGCAATTGCATTGTCATTACAGTAAAAAACAGGAAAATATAATAACATAGTGCAAATAAAATATGCTATTTTATTTGCAATTACTTCATCAAATAGGTTTGAATATATATGTTAACTATAAACGCTGAAATTCGTAAATATAAAGGTAAAAGTGCAAGCCGCCGCCTGCGGTTCTTAAATAAAATTCCTGCTATAATTTATGGAAAATTTAAACAACCTCTGGCTATAGAGGTAGATCATGATGTTGTGTTAAACAACAAAATGCATGGTAATACTTTAATTATAATTATTAATGGTAAAGAAGAAAGTATAGTAAAATTAAAATCAATGCAATATCATCCTTTTAAACCCAAGGTTACCCATATTGACTTCATTAATGCTTAAAAATTTATTAATTAATTTTTTTATGATATAACTTTATACATACGGCATGTAGCGCAGCTTGGTAGCGCACCGTCATGGGGTGTCGGGGGTCAGAGGTTCAAATCCTCTCATGCCGATTAATATATTTAACTTAATATATTTAACTATAGTTAATAACTACAGACAATTTACTTTGCTTTGTTTGTTGCCTTTTGAGGACCATTTAACCATAAGCTTTAGCAAATGCTTCTAATAGAAGAGATGTAAATAGAAAAATAAATAAATAACATCAGTACTTATTTCGGTTCCGTTAACATCCATAGGTACTACTATTTTGTTTATTTTGTTACATCTTTCCCAATGGAATAGTCCGTAGAAAAAGTACCTAAATCAAAAATAGGAATAATTAATTGCAGTACTTGTATACACTGTGAATATACAAGGTGAAGAAGATTGCTATTTATAATTGTAATATTCATATTGTAATAAAAACATCAGTGCAGTAAAATACTAACATAACAAATTTTTGGCGTTTATTTTTAAATTTTAAAATTTATCCTTAGGAGGAGTGACCGAGTGGTTGAAGGTACCGGTCTTGAAAACCGGCGACGTGCAAACGTTCTAGAGTTCAAATCTCTACTCCTCCGCAGCTTTTAAAAGCGACGTTTGAGTAAACCTATTCTGGTATTATCAGACCCGAACATCATTAGTTGAAAAACTGTTTTTCTTTTTTATAAGAAGAACTAATTTTTGGGTATATGAAAACGTTTATTAAAACGATTAACACGACCTCCGGTATCAACAACACGTTGTTTACCAGTATAAAATGGATGGCAAACGCCGCATACATCAAGGTTTATATTGTGTCCAATAGTAGAATTAATACTAATGACATTACCGCAAGAACATGTTGCAATAATTTCTACGTATTTAGGATGTATATTTTTTTGCATAAAAAACCTCTTTAAGACTGTATATACTTAGTTTATCATAAAGATTACCGCAGCAGTATACGCGCGCTTTATTTAAAACTCAATGTTAATGTTTATGATATTATATATATATGCTAATTGTAAACGTTGCATTACCTATGCCAATAGATCGAACATTTTATTATCTTTTACCGGATAATGTTGCTCCTGTGGTGGGGGGGAGAGTACGGGTTCCTTTTGGTCAACGTAAGGTTATTGGTATCGTCATCTCTATTATAGAGTACAGTGAAAAACTAACTGTAGATAAAGATAAGTTAAAATATATCAGCGAAGTAATTGATAATCATTCACTATTTTCGAAGAGCCTCTGGCGTATACTAAATTGGGCTATTAGATATTATCATTATCCTACTGGCATAGTACTATTCCATGCCTTACCAATATTGTTACGTAAGGGAAAACCAGCTGAAATAGCACCGCTATGGCAGTGGTTTGCCACAGAAAAAGGACACAGTACTATTCCCGAAAGCCTAAAGTTAGTACCAAAACAGCAACAAGCACTATTAATTCTAATGCAGGGTCCTGTGTATTGTAATCAAGTAAAAAATTTACAGCTAATAAATCCTACACTGAAAGCATTACGTAATAAAGGATTATGCGATATGCGGCTACATAAAGTAAATTATTCATGCGAATGGAGATCCCAATTTTGCATTAAAAATAAATTGCTGCATTGTAGTTTGACTACAGAACAAGCTTTAGCTGTCGACTCAATACGTAGCGAGGATGATAGGTTTTCCGTATGGTTATTAGCTGGAGTTACCGGTTCTGGTAAGACCGAAGTTTATCTAAACGTATTAGAACATATCCTTGCAAAGGGTAAACAGGCGCTAGTACTGGTTCCAGAAATTAATTTAACGCCACAAACTATTGTACTTTTTCGCAATCGTTTTAATGCGCCAGTAGAGGTACTGCACTCAGAACTTAATGCAAATGAAAGACTAAATGTTTGGCTAAAAGCCAAACAAGGTGAATGTGCTATAGTTATTGGAACTCGTTCTGCACTTTTTACCTCGTTTGCACAGTTAGGTATGATAATAATAGACGAAGAGCACGATATTTCCTATAAACAACACGAAGGTTGGCGTTATCATGCCAGAGATTTAGCAGTTTTTCTTGCCAAAGAAGAAAATATACCAATAGTTCTTGGTACAGCTACTCCATCTCTTGAAACTCTATACAATGTACAGCAAAAAAAATACCGACAGCTCACACTAAGCAAACGTGCAGGTAAAGCTAAGCCTACAGAACAACAATTGCTGGATATAAAAGGTTTGCCGTTGATGCATGGTTTATCTGCACCATTATTAGACAAAATGCGAGAACATTTACAAGTTGATAATCAGGTTATGTTGTTTCTCAATAGGAGAGGATTTGCGCCAGCTATGTTATGTCATGAATGTGGATGGAGCGCAGAATGTAAACGCTGCGATCACTCTTATACGCTACATCAGCAACAGCGTAAGTTGCTTTGTCACTACTGTAATAGCAAACGTACTCTGCCGCATCAATGCTCAAAATGTGGTTCTACTCAGTTAATTACCATTGGTTGGGGTACTGAACAGTTAGAGACAACATTGAAAAATATCTTTCCTGAAGTACCAGTAACGCGCATTGATCGCGATACTACAAAACGTAAAGGTACGTTAGAAAATTATCTAGCAAAAGTACAGCACGGTGGAGCTCAAATTCTAATAGGAACTAAGATGCTAGCTACAGGACATCATTTTCCTGATGTCACGCTTGTATCGCTGTTAGACGTAGATGGCGCGTTATTTTCCAGCGATTTCCGTGCCCCAGAACATTTTGCCCAACTTTATACTCAAGTTGCCGGACGTGCCGGGAGAGCTGAAAAGTTTGGAGAAGTTTTATTACAGACCCACCATCCTGAGCATCCACTATTACAAACATTACTACAACATAATGGTTATATGGACTATGCTAAGAAAACACTAAAGGAACGTAGTCAAGCTGGACTACCTCCATTTACAAATCATATTTTATTTCGTGCTAACGATCATGATAATCGACAAGCGGGGCTATTTCTAGATCAACTAAGACAGTTGTTAGAATCTAGTACGCTACGTGATAATAGTTTATGGATAATTGGACCCATACCTGCATTAGTACCTAAGCGCGGAGGACGTTTTCGCTGGAAGTTGCTATTATCACATCCGTTGCGTCCTCAGTTGCAGCGATTAATTACAGAAAGTTTACCCATAATAAACACTCTATCTCAAGCAAGCAAGGTTAAATGGTCTCTAGACGTAGATCCAATAGACTGTTGAATTTACATATTTATATTTATTGTCATTTAATTGTGTTATGCTAATAAATTTAGCGCTTTTTTAGAAAAGCGCGCTGTAATTCTAATTACAATTTTAATACGACATTTTCAGCGATATTATTTGAAGTATAAAAATCGATGATAGGTACCTATTGATGTTAGTAAATTATAGCTTGCGATACTTATGGTATATAGAAATTTTAAGATTATTTATATATGAGGCTAATTTTAGCTACTGAAAATGCTCTTGTTGTTATCGTTCAAAAATAACTGTAGCACAAGCATAACGCCTTTCATCTGTCAACGTAACGTACATGCCAGTAATACTTAATCTTCTAGCAATTTCATCAGCTTTAGCAAACAACTTTAACGAAGGTTTACCTTTCTTGTCATTGTATATTTCAAATTGAGAAAAAGTTAGTCCATTACGGATACCAGTACCTAGTGCCTTTGATGCTGCTTCTTTTACTGCAAAACGTTTAGCTAGAAAGCGTACTGGACGATTATGCTGATGATATTGTATCAACTCATTGGAACTAAGAACTCTGCGTGCTAACTGATCTCCATTGCGAAAGACAACTGCTTCAATGCGTTTAATATCAACAATATCAGTTCCAATGCCAATAATTGCCATTAGTAGCAGCACATTATTGTAGAATGATAAATTTCTGATATTTTACATTTTTTATGTAGGACACTAATGTCCATAATGACAATTATAGCTGGGAGAAGAATATTTCTTTTTTGCATGTGCGCTAGTGTGTATAATATTTTTATAAATTTATAATTAGTTATAACCAAGACTACGCAGAGTAAATTGATTATCAGTCCATCCTGATTTAACTTTTACCCAAAGTTTTAGATTTACCTTAGTATCTAATCTAAATTCTAGTTCTTTTTTAGATTTAACGCTGATAATTTTAATTTTGCTTCCTTTATTACCTATAACTATTTTCTTTTGGCTAATTCTCTCTACAAAAATAATTCCATGTATATCATATACTCCTATATCGTTATATTGAAATTTTTCAATTTCTACTGTAATGGAATAAGGCAGCTCCTTTTCTAGAAAATTTATCAAAATTTCTCTTATGATCTCCGATGCTCTAAATCTTTTAGATCTATCGGTAATATAATTTTTAGGAAAATAGTATATTGATTCTGGCAGCAACTTGCGAACGATATTTGCTAATATATTGATATTCATACCATTTTTAGAGCTTATAGGCACAATATCATGAAAATGTATTTTTTTACTACTAAGCAACTTAATATGAGGTAATAAATGCTTTTTGTTAATGATATTATCTATTTTATTTATTGCTAAAATTATAGGACAGCTAATATGCTGCAGTTTATTAATTACAATTTCATCGTCTACCATCCATTTTGTACCTTCAACAACAAAAATAACAATTTCTACGTCACTAATAGAACTAGTAGCAACACGATTCATTAAAAAGTTAATTTCTTTTTTTTCTTTAATATGTATACCTGGTGTATCTAAATAGATTGTTTGATAAGGATCTACGGTATTAATACCCATAATCTTGTAACGGGTTGTTTGGGGTTTGCTTGATGTAATGGAAATTTTTTGTTTTAATAATTTATTCAATAATGTTGATTTACCAACATTAGATCGGCCTACGATAGCTACAAACCCACAATACTTCTTCATTCTATATTTAGAATTTTAAGTGCTTGTTTTGCTGCATTATGTTCAGCTTTACGACGGCTTAATCCATTACCTATTACAGGCTGTGCTAATCCACTGACCTTGCAATGTATAATAAAATCTAGATCTGGAGTATTGCAAGGTCCTTGTACCATCATATAGATAGGCAACGGTAAATGACGTCTTTGAAGATATTCCTGCAACCTTGTCTTTGAATCTTTTTGTGTATCAACTGTACTTATTTTAGTTAATCGTGTATTATACAATTTAAGTATAATTTTTTCAACAGTTTGAATATCACTATCTAAAAATACGCTGCCAAACAATGCTTCTACTGTATTAGCCAATATTGATTCACGGTAGAAACCGCCACTTTTTAGCTCTCCAGGACCAAGAATTAAACAATTACCTATATTAAATTCTTTCGCTATTTCTGTGAGCGTATTCCCGCGTACCAACGTAGCTCGCATACGGCTCATATTTCCTTCATCTGCGTAAGGAAAACGCTGATAAATAGCATGAGCGATAACATAATTTAATATAGAATCTCCTAAAAATTCTAACCGTTCATTGTGATTAATATTAGCGCTACGGTGTGTTAATGCTTTAAATAAAAGTTCGTGTTTTTGAAAAAAATAACCAATTTTTTTCTGTAGACTATTTAGTAATTTAAGATCCATGTGTTATTAATTACTCAATGTTACGTAAAAATTGAAAAATTATATAAAATGATAGATTAATTTATGTTGCTAAACAATCTTTTATTTTAAAATAAACAATCTTTTATTTTAAAAATTAATTTAATTAATACTGCCAATACGATTAAAGCGTATGATTGGCGGCCATTGTTCTTTCTGTATATCAAAACTAATCAAAATAGCAGTTGCTTTACCAACTATATTTTTTTCTGGTACGAATCCCCAATAACGACTATCTGCGCTATTATCCCTGTTATCGCCCATCATAAAATATTCACCTGGCGGCACAACCCATTTTGCTATAGAGCAGCCATTATGCTGATAATAATTAATTAATTGATCTTTAGATCCTGGTAATATCAAAATATTATATACTAAGCTGCCTAATGATTCTTTATTTTGCATTAGGCGAATACCTCCTTTATTAATATTATTATTAATAGGAACCTGATTATTTATAGGAACCTGCATAATAAGGCTATTAATCTTTTTATTTAAATCAAATATCTGTACAAAATCGCTATAAGTGATTTTGCTATAAGCAATCGGTAACGAAGGTACAAATTTTTGTTCCTTTAAATTGCCGAAAGGATGGACTTTCAATTGCTTGTTAACAGAATCATAGATGATAAGATCACCAGGTAATCCTACAACTCGTTTAATATAATTAATTTTGGGATCGATTGGATATTTAAAAACTACAACATCTCCGCGTTTCGGAGAAAAAAATTTAATTAGCGTTTTCTGTGTAATCGGGTTTTTAATTCCATAATAGAATTTTTCTACAAAAATAAAATCACCTAATAATAGCGTTGGCATCATCGATCCTGAAGAAATTTGAAATGGTTCAAAAATAAATGAGCGGACTAAGAATACTACTAATAATACAGGAAAAAACAACGTGCAAGTATTTCTCAAGTCTACATTTATTAGATTATTATCTGATGTTTTTTTTGCAAAAAAAATACGTTGTTGCTTGCTGGTATTAGTACAGCGGAACGGCAATAGCTTCGTTAAAAACCAAATAATTCCGGTGATAAGTGTAGTAATTGCTAAAAATAGTGAAAATGTATCGTTCGTCATACAATCTTCTCAAAAATCTTATTTGTTTTTTTTACCTATTTGCAAAAATGCTAGAAATACTTCTTTTGGAAGCTTAACGTTACCTACATGCTTCATGCGCTTTTTACCTTCTTTCTGCTTTTGCAATAGCTTTTTTTTACGACTAACATCTCCGCCATAGCATTTTGCAATCACGTTTTTACGCATTTGTTTAATTGTGGAACTAGCAATAATATTTTTTCCAATTGCTGCCTGAATTTTAATATCAAACTGCTGACGAGGAATCATCTTTTTAAGCTGATCAACAAATTCGTTGCCACGGTATAGTATATTATTACGATGAATAATTAAGGATAACGCATCTACTCTTTGACCATTAATTAATATATCTATTCGCACCATATCTGAGGTTTGGAAACGCTTAAATCCATATTCTAGAGATGCATAGCCACTAGATGTAGCTTTTATCCTGTCAAAAAAATCGAACACCACTTCGTTCATAGGAATATCATAAGTCAGCGCTACATTATTACCATAATATACCATATTAATCTGCACGCCTCGCTTTTCTATACATAGATTGATAATTCTACCCAAATAATTATTCGGTAGCAGCATATGACATTCAGCAATAGGCTCACGAATTTCAGCAATATTGTTCATAGTTGGTAGTTTAGACGGACTATCAACGTATATCTTCTTATTATCAGTTGTGAGCACTTCATAAATTACTGTAGGGGCAGTAGTGATGATATCAAGATCGTATTCGCGCTTTAGCCGCTCCTTAATAATTTCCATATGAAGAAGACCAAGAAAACCGCAGCGAAATCCAAATCCAAGCGCAGTAGAATTTTCAGGTTCATAAAACAGCGAAGCATCATTTAGGCTTAGTTTACTGAGAGCATCACGAAACAATTCATAGTCTTCAGAACTCATCGGAAACAATCCAGTGTATACTTGAGGCTTTACTTTTTTAAATCCTGGCAATACCTTATCTGCAGGTTGATGCGCAAAAGTTAAGGTGTCTCCAACTGGAGCGCCGTGGATATCTTTAATAGCGCAAACCAGCCAACCTACTTCTCCGCAATTAAGTACAGCTAATTCAATACGTTTAGGTGTAAAAACACCAATACTTGCTACGCAGTAAATTTTACAGGTACTCATTACTTTTATTTTATCGCCTTTACGTAGAGTACCATTTTTAATACGTACTAGCGATACAACACCTAAATAATTATCAAACCAGGAATCGATAATTAGCGCCTGTAGAGATATTGAGGGATCTCCTTTAGGAGGAGGGATATCACGTACCACCCTTTCAAGTACATCAAATACACCTAATCCTGTTTTTGCAGAACAGCGTACTGCATCAGTTGCGTCAATACCGATGATATCTTCTATTTCATGAGCAACGAGATCTGGATTAGCAAAAGGTAAATCTATTTTATTCAACACCGGAACTACTTCTAAATTCATTTCTAGCGCGGTATAGCAATTAGCAAGTGTCTGTGCTTCAACACCTTGTCCTGCATCTACTAATAGTAGAGCTCCTTCACATGCTGCCAGAGAACGGGAAACTTCATATAAAAAGTCTACATGTCCCGGAGTATCAATAAAATTTAATTGATAATACTGACCGTTAAGCGCTTTATAGTTGAGCATTACACTTCTGGATTTAATAGTAATGCCGCGCTCACGCTCTAATTCCATAGGATATAGCACTTTATCGTCCATTTGATATTTACTTAAACCACCACATATTTTTATAAAACAATCAGATAAAGTTGACTTACCATGGTCTATATGAGCGATAATAGAGAAATTGCGTATATTTTTCATTTATTTTTCATTAATTATCTTTTTTTATCTTCTACTTTTTTTTCTTATTCATAAGCCGTTATAAAACTACACTTAATAAAACTACACTTATAGTAAGTTCTGTTAATTATATAATAATACCTGCATAATTTACTATTAATGTAGCTTCTTTTTAAGAAGCTAGGCTAGTATGCAAAATAACCTTGCCTTAACAGCGTACTTACTGGTACTAACCAAAAAAAATTGAACAAATATGTTTTGGTGTAATTAATTAAATATAGCAGTATTATAAGATACAACCACAGCAATTGATTGCAAATGTGCTAACCATGTAATGGTATGTAAAATTTTTTGGCTTACATACAAATATTGTTTCTCATTTTAGAGATTAAAAAATTTGCTAAAAAATCGTAATAGGCTTCTAAGAAAAAATATAAGGAATAATACAACCATGTCATAAAATTTGTGCAATGACATGGATCCGATCGAAACACGCGACTGGCTACAAGCGACCGAATCGGTTATCCGTATTTATGGACAATAAAATACATAAGTGAAAATTATATACTGAAAACAGAATAAAATTTTAAATAAGGAAATCTAAATGTCTAGAATCACCAAAATCATTGGACGTGAAATTATTGACTCTAGAGGAAATCCTACTGTAGAAGTAGAAGTGCACCTAAATGGTGGTTTTGTTGGTCTTGCTGCGGCACCATCTGGAGCCTCAACAGGATCTCGTGAAGCGCTAGAGCTACGTGATGGAAATATGTCCCGTTTTTTAGGTAAAGGCGTCACCAAAGCAGTTGATGCAGTAAATGGTCCTCTAGCTAATGCTCTTCTTGGCAAAAACGCTAGAGATCAGGTTATATTGGATAAAACTATGATTGACATGGACGGAACAGAAAATAAATCTAAATTTGGCTCCAACGCTATTATTGCTGTATCACTGGCTGCAGCAAAAGCTGCTGCAGTATCAAAAAGGATGCCTTTATATGAGCATATAGCGGATATAAATGGTACTCAAGGTAAATTTTCAATGCCGTTACCTATGATTAATATTATCAACGGCGGTAAACATGCCGATAATAACATCGATATCCAAGAATTCATGATTCAGCCGGTAGGAGCCAAAAATATTAAAGAAGCGGTTCGTATGGGATCTGAAGTATTTCAAAATCTTGCTAAAGTGCTTAAAAGCAAAGGCATGAATACCGCTGTAGGTGATGAAGGAGGTTATGCTCCTAACCTAGAATCAAATGCAGCAGCGCTAGCAATTATAAAGGAATCTGTAGACAAATCTGGTTATGTTTTAGGTAAAGATATAACTCTAGCTATAGACTGCGCCGCTTCTGAATTTTTTGAAGAATATACCGGAAATTATAATCTAAAAGGAGAAGGTAAAATTTTTACTTCTAAGGAATTCACTCATTATCTGGAAGACTTGACTAAACAGTATCCTATAGTTTCTATTGAAGATGGTATGAGTGAATCAGACTGGAATGGATTTGCTTACCAAACTAAAATACTAGGGGGTAAAATTCAATTAGTGGGTGATGATCTATTTGTGACTAACACTAAAATTCTAAAAGATGGTATTGATAAAGGTATCGCTAACTCTATTTTGATTAACTTTAATCAAAGTGGGTCACTTACAGAAACATTAGCGGCCATACAGATGGCTAAAGATGCCGGTTATACCACAGTAATTTCTCATCGTTCTGGAGAAACAGAAGACGCAACTATCGCTGATTTAGCTGTAGGAACTTCTGCTGGTCAGATAAAAACAGGTTCAATGAGTCGTTCCGATAGAGTTGCTAAATACAATCAGCTTCTTCGTATCGAAGAAGCACTTAATGGTAACGCATCTTTTAACTTTTTAAGTAAAATAAAAAAAAGTTAGTCTAAAAACAGATACTAATTTAAATTGGTAGCTTCTTACATAAAGATTTTTATGTATAATTGCATAATATAGAAAATTTTTAGCTAAAAAACATATTTTAATTATTTAAGATGTCTATCTCCGTTACCACGGTACCAATGGATGGGATTTAACCTTTTACACGCTGCTTATTGTGCTGTGCAGTAATATTTAACATGAAGTGAGGAATATTAACAATTATCATGAGTAATGATAGGGATAATAATACCAATACCTGTACAACGAATTTTATTCGTAAAATTATAGACGAAGATTTAGCTTCTGGTAAGCAGAAATCGGTGTATACCCGTTTTCCTCCTGAGCCAAATGGTTATTTACATATTGGACATGCCAAATCTATTTGCCTCAATTTCGGTATTGCCCATGATTATAGAGGAAAATGCAATCTACGTTTCGACGATACAAATCCGGTTAAAGAACATTTAGAATATATTAAATCTATAAAGTACGATGTACAGTGGCTGGGTTTTAAATGGAGCGGAAAAATTCGTTATTCATCTGATTATTTCGATAGAATATATGAATATGCACTAGAGTTAATTAGCAAAGGACTAGCATATGTAGACCAATTATCGCCAGAAGAAATTCACGATTATCGCGGTACTTTGACGCTACCTGGTAAAAATAGCCCTTACCGTAATCAAACAATAGAAGAAAACTTATCCCTATTCGTAAAAATGCGCAATGGAGAATTTGAAGAAGGAAAAGCATGCCTTAGGGCTATTATCGATATGGCATCACCATTTATGGTAATGCGAGATCCTGTGTTATATAGAATAAAATTCGTTAATCACCATCATACCGGTGATAAGTGGTGCATTTATCCAATGTATGACTTTACTCATTGTATATCTGATGCGATAGAAGGTATTACCCATTCTTTATGCACGCTAGAATTTCAGGATAATCGTCGATTATATGACTGGATTCTAGATAATATTACAATTGACGTCCATCCCAGGCAGTATGAATTTTCTCGTCTTAATATAGAGTATACTATTCTTTCTAAGCGTAAGCTTAATTTGTTAGTAATGAAAAAAATTGTTGATGGTTGGGATGATCCACGTATGCCGACACTTTCAGGTTTTCGCCGTCGTGGCTATACAGCGGCATCTATTCGTGAATTTTGTCACCGTATTAATATAACGAAGAAAGACAATAATGTTGAAATAGCCACGCTTGAATCTTGTATTCGCGAAGAACTAAATAATAACGCACCGCGTGCTATGGCTATAATTAATCCTGTACGGGTAATTATTGAAAGTCTCCCATTAGAATATGAACAAAATATTGTAATGCCAAACCATCCAAATAGGCCGGAAATGGGAAATCGTCAGGTCGCGTTTAGCAGGGAAATTTATATTGATCAAGCAGATTTTCGTGAAGAAAATAATAATAAACAATACAAGCGTTTAGTACTTGGTAAAGAAGTGCGCCTGCGCTATTCTTATGTAATTAAAGCTGAACGTGTAGAAAAAAATTTTCAAGGGAAAATTACAACTATTTTTTGTTGCCATGATCCCTCTACTTTTAATAAAAATCCTGGTAATAACCGTAAGGTAAAAGGTGTAATCCATTGGGTATCTGCAACCCGTAGCCTCGCTGCAGAGTTTCGTCTTTATAACAGATTATTTAATAATGTTAATCCAACCACAGCAGAAGATTTTATCTCAACGTTGAATCCTGATTCACTGGTAATTCGCTATGGTTTTGTAGAATCCGGTATATTAGCAGCCGACATAGGTAAACCATTTCAGTTTGAACGAGAAGGATATTTTTACGCCGATAGCCGCTATTTTAGTCATTACTATCCAGTATTCAATAGAACAGTCAAACTTCGTGACACTTTAAAAGTTGAAAGTACTTTAAAATAGAATTTTACTTCTTATAAGCAGAAAATTAAGTTGCCTTCATGGTAAAGAACGGACAGCAAAATTTTTTTTCTAAATTCATCTCTATACAAACATTTTTTACCCAAATTTTAACGCGCTCAGCGGTGAAGGCTGCCTGTTCTCATCAATAGACCTCATCAGCAAGATAATATTTCGTAAAGTACCCGCGTCGCAGAAATACTATGCATAATTTTCTTGATCGCCACAGCAGAACAAAGCAACAAGCTTCCCGCTAAAATCGATATTTTCTAATGTAGGAAAAATCATCCCAATCGCACTGGGCTACCAAGTTGGTATACCTCGATTATATTGTTCTATATCTTCCTTGCTACTATTAATAATATCAAAAGCAACATCTGTACTCAGTTGCTTCTGAATCATTTTAGCAATATTTTCAGCCAGTATCACTACCAAAAACTACATTTGCCATTTAAAAACCTCATGAAATATACATTTCAATAAAATTGAATTAATATATATTTTACCTATTATAAAATACACCGTATAAAAATAAAATGTCCCGTATATTTTAGTAGAATATGCTGTACATAACTGATAAAGTTACAGCATTGGTTAGGTTTGGCTAAAAAAAATTATTTTTTGCAAATTTAATAGGTATTATATGCTACGTAAAAAAAAATATAAGGTATTTTTTTCATTAATAACTTTTAATATGCTACTATTAGCTAGTTTTACGGTATTTGCAAATACCAATTATCAAAAAAATATTGAGGGTAATGTTCAGACCATTTACAACTGGCAGAGCAGCAATAGCAGTAATATACGCAACTCTTATCTTGCAGCTAGTACTCGCATAACCTGGTTTCAACAGCCAAAGTCTTTTATATCCTGGAAAAAAGAATATCACAATTTTTATGATAACCATCTACTTTTTAAAAAATGTCATGATATTGCTTTTTCTAAAAAAATAATACTGCAAAAATTTTTTTTTGCCAATGGCAGTTGGTTAAGCGATCGATATAACGGTTATAGATCACTGGATACGCTCGTTGCTGGTTGCGGGTTTCAGATATTAACTGGACCCAGTTACACTATCCGTATGGAAGCAGGTCCTGGCATTAACTACAATGAATATCAAAATGGAGAAAATACAACTAAAGCAATAGGCTACGCTGCTGTTTCTTATAGCTATAAGTTAACCAAAAATGCTAATTTTCTTCAGGGATTGTCAATATTCGCTAATAATAACACGACGTTTAATTCTGAAACTGGGCTAAATATCGATATCAATGAACATTTTTCTCTTAAAGTAGCCTACAATGTTATATGTAATAAAGAACAACCTGAAGCATCCCAAAATACTAATACTCGCACTTCAGTATCTCTTATTTATAAAATGCAATGATTAACTATCTATATCTCTCAAAGAGAGGTAAATTAGATGCAATAAAAAATAATATTTTTAGGATGAACAAAAAAAAGGACCACAAGATACATGAGTGAAACCCATTGCCAACGCTTTTTTTTAAATTCATAATTTCAGTTTCTGTTTCTCCTAATCCTAACATCAATCCAGATTTTGTTTGTATGTTCGGATGAACTTCTTTAAAACTTTCAAGCAGTTTTAGTGAACGTTGATAGTCGGCTCCAGGACGAACCTGACGATAAAGGCGCTGTACATTTTCTCAATTGTGGTTAAAAATATTAGGATGTGTAGCGTTGATTATATCTAATGCTAATTCCATACACGAAAATCTGGAACCAAAGCATCGATCGATGTTAATTAAAGGATGGCAGTCTGGTGCAGATTGTACCAAGAATCCTAAAGGTAGCAGTGCCGTAAGCATTCTGCCCTCTTGGGGCAAGAGGCTTCGCATACTGAGTGCAAATTATTTTTACGCATGAGAGCCTGAATACGGTTTGAGTCCACAGGAAGTTTAATTTTTATCCAAGATGGCTTTTTTAAAATTTCCTGATTTTCTAAATTTTTATTTTTTTCTTTAGTATAACCATATTTACCGTATTTTATTTTTAACCGTATTTTATTTTTATTGGTTTTATCATAAAAGTATAAGTCCATAATTAAATTTTTTATTTTAATTAATTTTTTTTACTGATATCAGCTATTTATATCTCGTATATTCTAGCATACGTAAGCATTCATCAAGTAATATAGGTATCCCGCCAGAAACAATATCGTTCATATACAGTCCCAGAATATCAGCATGGTTTAATACGCAGAAAAGGTGATAAATTCATCGCTACGATGTAAAGTACATCATTTTCTGATACGTAAACCTATAGAACAAATTTTTTGTTTACCAACGTAAACACAGCATTAGCGCGGTGGCTACCGTTTGCTCCAACAGAGTAATTATATCGCGTACTATACTAACTACGACGTCGCAAATCAAGTAGGACATACAGGCAATGACCTGAATGAAGCAAATGATTTGCATTACCTGCATGTCCTTGAGTAAATTCTGGAAGATTTTGTAACCATATTTCGTCGGCACTAACTGTGATCTGTGCATTGCTACCCACACACGCTTATCAACATGAACATAATTATTATCCTAGTACCGTACCTGAAGATATCTATTTCAGTTTCAGCTTCTTATATTTACTCAATATTTGAATATAGGGAATGATAATTACCTTTACGGCTAGTTTTAAAGGTAAACTTTTTAAGTTTATAGGTGCGTATTTTAAAAAAATTTTGCATATATTTTAATTTTTAATGTAACTCATTTTGGAGGCAGTTACTTCAAATTTTGATTTGAAATCTGGATATAGATCCAGAGAACATAGCTTCAGGCATCAATTTACTGCATAATATCAGTATTAATGCATTAAAATCAGACCAAACATAGTCTTTATAATCCTGCTTGATCGCTATTTCTATTTTCGCAGCTAGCGCTATCGCATTTCTTAGCTGTAGCATAGTAAGACGTTCTACTGCTTGATTCAGCAGTAACTTTCTTTTAGACCATAGTTTCAGCATGTCTCTAGAAGAGGCAGCAGTGTGTCGTTTAAGCATTAATAATAGCATAATTTCACGCTGGATACTACGCAGTAGTATTATAATCGTATTATCAGTTGCTTCAAGTTGTAACTGCTGCAGAATATGTATAGCGCGTTTGCTTTTACCTGCCAAGACAGCATCTACTAAATTAAATATAGTAAAGTGCGAAGAGTCATTCACAGTTATTTCAACACGTGGAAACGTAATATTTCTGTCAGGATAAATAAGACAAAGCATTTCTAATACTTGTACCAGTGCTGGTAAATTTCCCTCATAGCAATAGCATAAAAGTTGACAAGCTGCATTATCTAGCTTTAGCTTCATGCTGTTAGCACGTTTCATTACCCATTGTGGCAGTTGCGTTTGTTCAGGAGTCATACAAATTACCAACACCGCAATTGATTTAAGTTCCTTGAACCAGGCGCTCTTTTCTAAGGTGCTTGTTATATTGGTACCGCGTATAATAAGTAGCAAATCGTCATGTAGCAGTGACGAAAGATGTAGCAAATTATCTCCCATGTCTGATTTAATGCTTTCTTCTGGAAGAAGAAGCAGTAAAACCTGACGTCTAGAAAATAGACTGCGCTCCTTGCACAAACTGAAGATAGAATACCAATCAGTATGAGCGTCTAACATGATACTAAAATATTCATCGAACTGTTGCTTTCTTGCTATTTTACATATTAGATCCTGGCTTTCTTGCAAGAGTAGCGGTTCATTACCGAACAGCAAATAACAGGTACTTAATGATTTACTTAATTGCAAATTCAACTGCTCAGCATACAAACGTATTATAGCACTGCTCGCTTCTTAAAATAAAATTAAAATAAAATTCATCTTATCATTAGCATTTTAGTATTCTGCGCCTATCCTGGCATCGCATACATTTAACCTACGACAAGATTAAGTAGTTTACCTGGTATATAAATCACCTTATGAACATTTTTACCGTAGATAGATTTGGCTACCATATATTCCGCACGATCACGTACTAGAGTTTCGTCTGCATCTGCAGGTAGAATAATTCTCCCCCGAAACTTGCCGTTAACCTGAATGACTATAAGTTTAGCATCTTCAACTATAGCTGCTTCGTCCGCTACCGGCCATTGCGCGTTATCAATATCCCCTTCACCTCCTAGTGATTGCCAAATCATAAAGCACGTATGAGGTATAAAAGGATAAAGCATTCGCACTACTGCCATTAGGGATTCATGCATAAGGGCATGATCCTGCTCAGTATGCTGGTCTACATGTATTAACTTATTTATCAGTTCCATAATGGCGGCAATTGCGGTGTTAAATGTCTGACGACGACCAATATCATCAGTAACTTTAGCTATAGTTTTATGTACTTCACGACGCAGTGCTTTTTGATCTTTATTTAAGGACATAATATTTAAATCTTCTACCGATGATCCCCTCTGCTTATGTTCATAAGCTAGTTTCCAGAAGCGTTTGATGAATCTGTTAGATCCTTCAATGCCTGATTTATGCCATTCCAGCGTCA
Organism: secondary endosymbiont of Trabutina mannipara; assembly: GCF_900090215.1. GTDB lineage: Bacteria > Pseudomonadota > Gammaproteobacteria > Enterobacterales > Enterobacteriaceae > Mikella. Next base: position 179,596 of record NZ_LT594522.1, on the reverse strand, counting down.
TTTCTGCTGGAGATGCAAACATCATAAAAAGTCGTACGGTGTCAGCACCGTATTTTTCAACTATTTCCTGGGGGTTAATACCATTATTTTTTGATTTAGACATTTTACTCATGCCTGCATATACTAGATCGCGTCCTGAAACATCTGTTGCTTTTATTATGCGTCCTTTATTATCACGCTCGATGCTTATCTCTAGAGGCGATACCCATATTCGTTCACCGTTTGCAGTAATATAATAGAATGCATCTGCCAAAACCATACCCTGACAAAGCAGTCGCTTAGCTGGCTCATCAGAAATAACTATACCTGCATCACGCAGTAGCTTATGATAAAAACGAAAATACATTAAATGCATGACAGCGTGTTCAATACCACCAATATATTGATCTACAGGTAGCCAATATTTGGCAGCAGTATAATCTAGCATACCGCTTTTATAACTAGGGCATGTATAGCGAGCATAATACCAGGAAGATTCCATGAATGTATCAAAGGTATCTGTTTCACGCAGAGCAGGTTTGCCATGGTAAGTAGTCCTAAACCAACTAGGATCCTCTTTTAAAGGATTAGAAATTCCGTCTATCATAACGTATTCTGGTAGTATAACTGGCAGTTGATCTTCAGGAGTTGGCACTACAGTACCGTTTTCAAGTGTCATCATAGGGATAGGTGCACCCCAGTAACGTTGTCTTGAAACCACCCAGTCGTGCAATCGATAGTTTATCTTGCGCTTACCAATGCCGCGCGCCACCAATGCATCAGCAATTGCTCTAGATCCTGATTTAAAGTCTAGACCATCGAATTCTCCAGAATTAAAAAGTACGCCTTTTAGGGTCATTGCCTTGAGACTGATATCTGGTTTGCTTCCGTCAGCATTTAGAATAACTGGCTTAATAGGTAAACTATATTTACGTGCAAATTCAAAGTCGCGTTGATCGTGCCCTGGCACTGCCATGATAGCGCTAGTGCCGTAATCCATTAATACAAAATTAGCGACCCATACTGGTAATATCTCTCCATTAAACGGATGCATAACGTACAATCCAGTAGCCATTCCTTTTTTTTCCATCTTAGCAACGTCTACTTCCAACACGGTTGTAGTACGGCATTTATGGATAAAATCGGCTAATGCCGAATTAGCTGTTGCTGCCTGCAACGATAGATGATGGTCAGCAGCTATAGCGATATAGGTAACTCCCATAAAAGTATCTTTTCTGGTAGTATAGATCGTTAGCTTATCTTCGCTATCAACTACCTGAAATGTAATCTCTATACCTTCTGAACGACCTATCCAGTTGCGTTGCATAGTTTTAACTTGCTCGAACCAACCATCTAACTTATCTAAATCTTGTAATAATTCATCTGCATAATCAGTAATTTTTATAAACCACTGTGGTATTTCCTTACGTTCAACCTGGGTATCGCAACGCCAGCAGCAACCTTCAATAACTTGTTCATTAGCAAGTACTGTCTTATCTTGTGGACACCAGTTAACTGCAGCATTTTTTTTATATACTAGACCTTTTTTATATAGATAGATAAAAAACCATTGTTCCCAGCGGTAATATTCTGGGCTACATGTAGTTATCTCACGGCTCCAATCATAACCGAAACCTAGCAATTTTAGCTGTTTTTTCATATTATTGATATTAGCGTAGGTCCACCGCGACGGTGCCATATTATTTTTTACTGCAGCAATTTCAGCAGGTAGGCCGAAGGCATCCCACCCTATGGGATGCAAAACGTTTTTACCTAACATGCGCTGATATCTAGCTATTACATCGCCGATAGTATAGTTACGCACATGCCCCATATGCAAGCAGCCAGAAGGATATGGAAGCATAGATAGACAGTAATATTTTTCTTTTACAGGATCTTCGGTAACCATAAAAGTATTATTTTTATGCCAGTATTGTTGTACAGTTGATTCTATTTCTTCTGGACGATAAATTTCTTGCATGAAAGATAGTATTTATTCCTTAAATAACTGAAATACAGTAACTCTAAACAGTAAATCTAAAAAATAGAAAAAAACATATACGTTGCGAATTTAACTTTATTTTTAACACCTATATTATACCATTTTTTCATATATTGAACAATAATAATATTATCAGTACTACAAAAACATCATCCAATTTGACACCGTACCCGAAAGGTCCTAACATCCGGATCCTAGTAGGGATCATACATAATTTAAAGACCATATACTTGACAATAGGCGATAAAGAAAATCTAAGAAATTTTTTAGATAGAGGCAAGAAAGTAGAGTAAAAATTACAGATTTTTATCTTCCTAAATAAGGATCTGGGTAACCAAATTTTTGCATTATTTCTGTCTCTAATGATTCCATCACTAGCGCTTCATTTTCTAGAAGATGATTATATCCTAGTAGATGTAGAGAACCATGAATAACTATATGTGCCCAATGCGCTTTTATTGCTTTTTTTTGTTTTTGCGCTTCACGTTTAACTATCTGGCTGCAGATAACTAAATCCCCTAAAAAATGGAGGTTTACTTTTGACGTAGATTCAAATTTAAAAGATAGAATGTTTGTGGGCCTATTTTTGCCACGGTAGGTCATGTTTAGTTTATGAATTTCATCTTCATTTACTAACCGTATAGTAACCTCATAGTAGTCTCTAAAAAGCAACAACGCGCCCTTTAACCAACGTATAAAATCTCTTTTTTCTGGTATACCGCTGGCATTATCACAGGCAAGCTGAAAGTTAAGTATAACTTGGCTCATAATTATAGTGTCCACATTATGATTATGCTTACTTTTTATTATTAGTAAGCACTTAAAATTTTCATAAAAATAATTAACTTTTTTAAAATCATAATTATGATATTACTGGGGTACCAGGATTCGAACCTGGGAATCCCGGAATCAGAATCCGGTGCCTTACCTCTTGGCTATACCCCAAAAAATATGTTGGCTACGACGGGAATCGAACCTGTGACCCCAGCATTATGAGTGCTGTGCTCTAACCAACTGAGCTACGTAGCCGCGTCTTATTCATAGCTCTTAAGATCTAGCTCTTAAGAGCTAGCTAATTTCAGTATTTTTGTGCATGCAGAAAATAATAGCTGGGGTACCAGGATTCGAACCTGGGCGTAGCGGGATCAAAACCCGATGCCTTACCACTTGGCTATACCCCATTATTAGCTCTAATAACAGCTATACTAACTTAAATAAAATGATGGTGCGGGAGGCGAGATTTGAACTCGCATACCTTGCAGCGCCAGAACCTAAATCTGGTGCGTCTACCAATTTCGCCACTCCCGCAAAAAGTAAATAGACTTATAGTTAAGTAATGATATTACATAATATATCATTATGCCTAGTTGACTAACTTCAGTCAACAATTTTGGGGTCAATATGTTGTGTTATTTGCTGTTTATTTAGCTGTTTATTTAATTTTTCTAAGCGATAGGCTGTAGCCCCACTACATGCTGATTTTTATCCATCCTGATAAGAATCACACCCTTTGTTTTGCGGCCTACGATGCTCACCTCTGATACCCTAGTGCGTACTAAAGTACCGTAGTCCGTGATAATCATAATATGATTGCAGTCATCAACTTGCACAGCTCCTACTACTTCACCATTACGTTTACTAACCTTAATAGAGATAACCCCATAGGTAGCGCGAGACTTAGTAGGATACTCTTCTTGTGCTGTGCGTTTTCCGTAGCCATACTGTGTAACTGTTAGTATTGATTTTTTTTCTCTCGGCACGATAAGAGACACAACTCTGTCACGTTCTATCAAATGGATACCACGAATACCAGTTGCTGTTCGTCCCATGCTACGCACTTGATTTTCAGGAAAACGAACTACTTTACCATAAGCGGTAAATAACATAATATCGTTATTACCGTCTGTTATATCTACACCGATCAGTTTATCTCCATCATTTAGATTAATAGCAATAATGCCTGAGCTACGTGGTCGACTAAAATCAATAATGGCAGTTTTTTTAACAGTGCCGCTAGCTGTTGCCATAAAAACATAATGTCCTTCTTCGTATTTGCGCACTGGTAAAATAGCAGTAATACGTTCGTTGGAATCCAAAGGTAAAAGGTTAATTATAGGGCGTCCGCGTGATCCGCTACTAGCTTCTGGTAACTGATAAACTTTCATCCAGTACATTCGTCCATAACTGGAGAATAATAGGATAGTATCGTGGGTATTTGCTACCAACAGGCGATCAATAAAATCATCTTCTTTAATACTTGCAGCTGATTTTCCTTTACCGCCACGTCGCTGTGCTTCATAATCAGTAATAGGTTGATACTTAATGTATCCATGATAAGATAAAGTTACTACTACATCTTCCTTGTTTATTAGATTATCAACATTAATATCATAGTTATTATCGATTATTTTGGTACGTCGTGTATCTTTATATTGCTCTTTTATAGAGAGAAATTCTTCTCGTATTACTTCCATTAGTCGGTCTGAATTATGTATAATTAGATTTAGTTCTGCTATTTTATTAATAAGTTCATTGTATTCATTAATCAGCTTTTTATATTCTAGACTTGTTAATTTTTGCAATCTAAGAGCCAAAATGGCTTCTGATTGCTGCTCTGTTAAGTAATAGAGACCGTCGTACTGCAGCTCCATCCAAGCTGCTTTTTCTATATCAGCGCCTGCACTCTTTAAAATTGAGTGGACAATATTATGCGACCATGAGTGTGCCATAAGTACACCTTTTGCTTCTAATGGCGTCGTAGTACTGCGAATAAGCTCTATAATAGGATCGATATCCGTAATTACTAGTACTAGAGCTTCTAGAAGATGAGCACGATCGCGAGCTTTACGTAGTTCAAAAATTGTACGTCGAGTAACTACTTCGCGACGGTGACGTATAAATGCGGATAAAATGTCCTTAAGAGATAGTATCTTTGGTTGCCGTTTATGCAGTGCTACCATATTAATACCGAACGATATCTGCAACTGGGTAAGTGAGTAGAGATTGTGGAGCACTATTTCTCCTACAGCATCTCGTTTAATTTTAATAACGATACGCATACCGTCTTTATCTGATTCATCACATAAACCACTTATTCCCTCAACGCGCTTTTCTTTTACTAGATCAGCGATATTCTTAATCAGGCGTGCTTTATTTACCTGATAGGGAATTTCATGCACAATAATGTTTTCACGTCCGTTATTACAATTAGTTTCTATCTCGGTACGAGCGCGAATATATATTTTACCGCGACCGGTTCTGTAAGCTTCTTCTATACCGCGTTTACCGTTAATAATAGCTGCAGTAGGAAAATCGGGACCTTGGATATGTTCCATTAGTTCTTCAACGCTGAGATTCTCATTATCCATGTAAGCTATACAGCCGTCGACAACTTCTGCTAAATTATGCGGAGGAATATTAGTAGCCATCCCTACTGCGATGCCAGAAGAACCATTAACAAGTAAGTTAAGGATTCTAGTGGGCATAACATCTGGAATTTGTTCAGTGTTATCATAGTTAGGCACGTAATCTACTGTTTCTTTTTCAAGATCGGCTAAAAATTCGTGGGCTATTTTTGTAAGGCGCACTTCTGTATAGCGCATCGCTGCTGCAGAGTCACCGTCAACGGAACCAAAATTTCCCTGACCATCAACTAACATATAACGCAATGAGAACGACTGTGCCATACGCACTATAGTGTCATAAACTGCAGTATCTCCATGAGGATGATATTTTCCAATAACATCGCCGACAACTCGTGCTGATTTTTTATAAGGTTTATTCCAATCATTACCGAGTACACTCATAGCAAAAAGTACTCTACGATGTACTGGTTTAAGTCCATCACGCACATCAGGTAATGCACGTCCTATTATTACGGACATAGCATAATCTAAATAAGAACGTTTCAGCTCTTCTTCAATATTTACTGGTGTAATTTTTTTTGTAATGTCATTCATTTATTCGTTATCTTGTAGCTGTATTTTAAAGTATAAAAGTATACCATATTCATCAATGTATGTTAAAATTAGTAATAAAATAATCTTCTTATGTAGCCCATTAAGCCACTTAGGCGACAAAATATTTATTAGATAAATTCTAATATTTTTAATTTAGTGCCATACTAATTTTGCCCAGTACAAAACACAATTTATAAAAATTGCTAAAAATAGCATCAAGTTATTGATAATAACAACTTGTAACCTAACCTTAAAGGTGTTAATAGTTGATACTATAATTAGTTAAATTGAAATAATACTATGAAGCTAGTGCTCGGAATTGAATATAACGGTAGTGCGTATTACGGCTGGCAACGTCAAAAAAAAGTACATAACGTGCAGACATGTCTTGAACGTGCAATTTCAAATGTTGCTAACGAACTTGTCACTGTTTACTGTGCAGGACGTACAGATACAGGTGTACATGCTACAGGGCAGGTTGTACATTTTGAAACTAAAGTCTGTAGGTCAGACGCCGCTTGGACCTTCGGTGTTAATGCAAATTTACCTGATGATATTGCTGTTCGTTGGGTGACACAGGTCGCTGATAATTTTCATGCACGTTTTAGCGCAACTTCTAGACGCTACCGTTATATTATTTATAACTATCGCCTACGTACAGCGTTACTTGCACGTAGAATAACCTGTTATTATCATCATCTTGATGCCCCATCTATGGCACGCGCGGGGCAGTTTTTGATTGGTGAACATGATTTCACTTCTTTTAGTACTAAAGAATGCCAGTCTCGTAGTTCCTGGCGCAATGTGCACCATTTATATGTAAATAGATATGGGCAATATATCATATTTGATATTAAAGCTAATGCTTTTCTTCATCATATGGTTCGTAATATTGTAGGTAGCTTGCTAGAGGTGGGATGTGGAAAAAAACATGAAAGTTGGATATCAGAACTTATTACATGCCGTGACAAAACACAGGCAGGCGCTACTAGTAAAGCGGAAGGTCTTTACCTGATAGAAGTAGATTATCCATCACATTTCAATTTACCGAAATCTTCTGATGGACCTTTATTCTTTTAATTTATTATTTTCGATTATATATGTAGTTATTTTTTATCAAGTGTCTAGCTTAGTTGTGGTAACAAAATATTAGAAAAAAATTCTGCAAGTAGCATCTATAGTATTCTACTATAGTATTCTATAGTATATAGTACGATTCTGTACTGACTTATGTATTGTCATCGCAAACGCTGTCTCATGCTACGAGATCTAAATATTAAATGATAAATAATAGATCACAGTATACAATATAATTATTGTAATTATTGCATTAAATGCGCCTGCTTTAAACACGGCACAACATTGTTATGTAACGGCATTACTACTCTGTAAAATTCATTCATTACTCTACGGTAAACACCACGTTTAAAGTAAATAATCTGACGTACAGGGTACCAAAAATTAACCCAACGCCAACAATCAAATTCAGGTATTCCCCCAATTCGCATATTAATATCTCTATCAGAACACACAAGCTGTAGCAAAAACCATTTTTGTTTCTGACCAATACACACCGGCTTCATATCCCAGCGTACCAACCTCTTTGGAAGTTTATAACGTATCCAATTATGCGTAGAAGCTAGGACACGTACATCTTTGTGACTCAAACCAACCTCCTCAAATAGCTCGCGGTACATCGCTTGCTCAGCGGTCTCGCAATCATTAATGCCTCCTTGGGGAAATTGCCAAGAATGATGCCTGTATCTCCTAGCCCACAGTACTTTTCTGTCAAGATTACATATTACAATACCAACATTTTGTCTGTAGCCATCACCATCAATCACTATATGATCTCTTATTTTTATGTTGAAGAATATTTAAATAATTTAAAATTAATTAATTTTATCAAAAATGTAATCTAAAATAACTATTTTAGTTTTTATATTAATTATTATGCTATTATAATTAGCATTTTATAATGGCGTGCAGCAAATACAATTCATCATAATGATAATTTTATCTTATTCATTTTTATAATTATTATTATAATTTTTATTTAATTTATGAATACAAAAATAAAAAACTTCATTCCATATACCTTTCCGCTAGACCCCCCTAAAGACGAAAATGCCTTGCTACATAGAGCTAATTCTTTGTTTGGTTATACACTGGGTGAATTATCTATATATGCTAAATTAGAGATTCCCCCTAATCTTAAACGTAATAAAGGATGGATTGGCATGTTACTAGAACGCTATCTAGGCGCTAGCGCCAAAAGTAAATCTGAGCAAGATTTTGCATCCATCGGCATAGAGCTAAAAACTATTCCTGTAGATATAAGCAGACGACCATTAGAAACTACTTTTATCTGTGTAGCGCCGCTTACTGGTAATAGCGGGGTAACATGGGAAACTAGTTATGTGCGCTATAAGCTGTCTAGGGTACTTTGGATTCCTATAGAAGGACATCGAACAATACCGCTGGCAATGCGGCGCATAGGTGTGCCGCTATTGTGGAGTTTAAACGCAAAAGAAGAGCTTCAATTAAAAAGTGACTGGGAAGAACTAATGGATTTGATTGTTTTAGGTAAAGTAGAAAATATTACCGCTCACCACGGTGATATGCTTCATTTACGTCCCAAAGCTTCTAACGGGAAAGCTCTAACTGCAGCTATCGGCAAATTTGGCCAACCAATACTTACGATGCCGCTAGGTTTTTATCTAAGAAAAAAATTTACTGCTAAAATCCTAGAGAGGTATTCCATATATTATCTATTATAATAACAACTGTTATTTTTGATAATTTATATCATTTACGCTGATCTTTTTTAGCATATCTAGCGCTAACTTATTTTTTCTCAGATATCGAAATACAAATTGGAGGATTCAATAAATCCTGAATAACATTCAGATTATAGCTTTTCTTAAAAAAGTTGCATACATGGGTTGCCACAATTTTGCCGATGTTTTCTTTCAAAGAGTCTAGATCTGCAGTGATCAAAGCATCTAGCGTTTTATAGCTAGCAGCTAGGTTTGCAGCAGTTGCCTCTCCTACTTCGTAAATACCTAATGCATATATAAAACGCGCTAAAGTAGTTTTTTTAGATATTTTTAGCGATTGCAACAATTTTTTTGCTGATTTTGGCCCGATTCTTTCTAACTTAATTAAAATATCTTCATTCAATCTGAACAAATCAGCTGGTGTTTTTACTAAATGACGCTTTACTAGTTGATCAATAATCTTATCTCCCATGCCTTCAATATCCATCGCCAGACGCGAAACAAAACGTTTAATTGCTTCTTTACGTTGCGCCGCGCAGAATAAACCAGCTGAACAACGCAACAAAGCATTACCTTCTATGTGCTCAATTTTTGAGCCACAAATAGGACATTGGGATGGAAATATTACCTGTAGTGCCTTTTTCGGACGTTTAAAAGAAACTATTCCAATAATCTGCGGTATAACATTACCAGCGCGGCGAACAACAACTGTATCACCAATCATGATCCCTAGCCGCTTAACCTCATTAATATTGTGTAGAGTAGCGTTGCTAACTATAGCACCAGAAACTAATACCGGCTTAAGCCGGGCTACAGGGGTAATTATTCCGGTACGACCTACCTGAAAATCTACTTTTTGCACCTTAGTTAATTGCTCGTGAGCAGGTAATTTATATGCTATAGCCCAACGAGGAGCGCGGGATATAAAACCTAAACGCTGCTGTAGTAGCAACGAGTCAACTTTAATTACTACACCGTCAATATCAAATCCAAATAATGACCTGTTTTTATTTGCTTTTTGATAAAAATCTAGCACCTCCGCACTTCCAATACAACGTCTACTGTAATTACTAACAGGTATGCCCCAAGCTTTCAATTGTTGCAGCAGCTCCCAATGACTATCTGATAGCAGCACGCCTTCTTTTACTAAACCAACGCCGTAACAGTTAAAAATTAAAGGCCTACAAGCGGTAATTGCTGGATCTAATTGGCGCAATGATCCTGCAGCAGCGTTACGAGGATTGGAAAATAATTTGCTTCCTTCTTTTTTAGCCATTGTATTCAACTGCAAGAATCCTGCTTGTGACATGAATACTTCACCACGTATTTCTATTAGGCTGGGCCAATTATCGTAATTTTTTAAACTAAGAGGAATAGTACTGATAGTACGTATATTTGCAGTTATATTCTCTCCTGTGTTACCGTCACCTCTAGTAGCAGCCTGCACAAGCACGCCACTATCATATATAATGCTGACTGCTAAACCATCTAGCTTTAATTCACAACAATATACAATATCATTATTGTATTTTAGTCTTTTACGCAACCGATTATCAAATCTAAGAAAACCAGAATTATCAAAAACATTATCTAGCGATAACATCGGTACTTCATGATGTACTTTGCCAAATTTATTTGTAACTTTTACTCCAACGCGCTGGCTTGGAGAATCAATAGTCAATAAATCTGGTCTTTTATACTCTAAATAACGAAGTTCTTCCATTACAATATCATATTCTATATCTGGTACTTCAGGATAATTTTCTAAGTAATAGAGATACTCCCAATGTTGGAGCTTTTCACGCAGCTTAATAATATGTTGTTCTATTTTTTCCATGATTTTATCACTAAGCAAAATATCTTCAATTTAAGATCAAGGCATTAAATTAATATAGCAATTTTTGTAATTTATAGCCACCAATCTACATTTTTTAATATTCATAATAATTCCTACTGGTTATACTGAATAAAATCAATAGCTGCCTGAACAGTAGTAATTTTCTCCGCTTCTTCATCCGTAATTTCAATATCAAACTCTTCCTCTAATGCCATTATAAGTTCTACGGTGTCCAGAGAGTCAGCACCGAGGTCATCAACAAAAGATGCACTATTAATGACTTCTTCTTTTTTAACTCCTAGCTGGTCAACAATAATTTCCTTAACGCTATCTTCGATAGTGCTCATACTATTAAATTTCCTATCCCCAATATATTTTTAAAATAAATATCTTCTTTAAGAAGATGCAATTTGTCATATTATTTTATTAATTTTAACATTATTAATTTTAACATATATTATAATTTATACCATAATATAACGCCAATGATGTTATATATGCCTCCGTTTACATGTATTGTCTCGCCGGTAATGTATGATGCTTCATCAGAAGCAAAAAAAGCTACAGTACTAGCTATTTCTGAGAGCTAAAACGATTTGCTGGAATATTAGATAATATTCCTGAAAAAGGATAAAAATTATTTGGATATTGATATAACTTTACGGCCACGGTAAAAACCTTTTGCGGTGATATGGTGAAGCCGGTGTATTTCACCGGAAGTTTTATCTATTGTTAAAGTAGAAGTTATCAGCGCATCATGTGAACGACGCATACCCCGTTTCGAACGGGTATGTTTATTTTGCTGTACTGCCATTAATTTTACTCCAATTTTTAAGCATTAGTTACTGAAAAAATTCAGAATACTGCACTGATAAAAAAATTAATTGTATGATAAAAAAATCAAGGATAATTTTCAATATTACATGCATAAATAAATAATAAATTTCATAAATATTTTAATTTTTTATTTTTAAAAAAAATTTAAAGTAGTTATTGAAATTTTTTTAAAATACTCATAATTTTTTTAAAAAAATTATTATTAAATAAACAAACTAATATCTTATTCTTAAAATTATTCTTACTAATATTAAATTATTCTTTTTATATTGACTTATACTGAAAAATGAGATATCTAAAATAAATATGCGCTGGAATGCGCGGGAATAGCTCAGTGGTAGAGCACAACCTTGCCAAGGTTGGGGTCGCGAGTTCGATCCTCGTTTCCCGCTCCAATCCAATTTAAGGCGCGTTGGCAGAGTGGCCATGCATCGGATTGCAAATCCGTCTACCCCGGTTCAATTCCGGGACGTGCCTTTAGTTTTTCGTAAATACCCGGGTGGTGAAATCGGCAGACACAAGGGATTTAAAATCCCTCAGCTTTTAGCTATACGAGTTCAACTCTCGTCCCGGGTACCATTATAGGCTGTAAATTATTGAGCTTGCAATTCTTACAATGCAAATTGTATTTAGCAATGTAGAATTTAATAACCGATCTAAATAATATTTTTCTCTATCTTCTTCTTAGATAAGATTTAAGTTTCATGGATTTAAGTTTCATGATGAATAATGCAAATTTTACCAGTAATTTTCAATAGTTATCTGGCCATGATTGTACATAGAATGTATCAGCATACCGCGGCTGTTATTTAACACACATATTAGGATTTACACATTATATGGCTATTTTCAATATCTAACTTTAGATCTACAGCTAATTCAAGCGAACCATTTGCAATTAATGATGGAATACGTCCAGTTAGATATCCAGGAACCTTTTCGCAACTAATTCGCAACTAATTACTGTTTGTATTTTCAATTTTCATTTATAACGATGCTGTAGTTTCAGCATCTGTGGTAGATAATTAAGGTTATGAACAAAACGTACTGCGTGTATCAGAATAATTCTCCTAAATTTTTCAATTACCTTGCTATGCTCAATAATTGATAAATAAGGTCCTATCGCGGTCTGCTTCTTTAGTTATCATTAGGTTATTGCCATAGAGCATGACTTAATTTTCCATTAGGAACAGAAATAATGTAAAATTCTAATTTATAATTTTGCAGTGCATTAACATATGAATAAGCTCGCTGAATTTTTTCTCCATGAATATTCATTTCATTACTTAGTAAATTGTCCTGCAGTAAAATGATAAATTGGAGCATGTACTATTAAACTAACCATTCATCCAATGTTTTCTATGTACCACATTACCTGTTACCCAGGTAGCCATAGTAGTTCCTATTTAAATAGTTTTTTTAAAAAAATTTAGTGCTTTAAAGTAAACTATAATTATAATATAGTTAATTTTACATATGAGGTGAGGTGTCCGAGTGGCTAAAGGAGCACGCCTGGAAAGTGTGTATACAATAAAATTGTATCGAGGGTTCGAATCCCTCTCTCACCGTAAAAATATTTTTATTAATTCGATAATTGGCGTAACATCCGTCGCAGAGGTTCTGCAGCTCCCCACAACAGTTGATCTCCTACAGTGAAAGCTGAAATATATTCAGGACCTATATTTAATTTACGCAGTCTACCCACAGGGATTTTTAGTGTTCCAGTTACCACTGCTGGAGTTAATTCCTGTATAGATAGTTCACGATCATTGGGCACTACGCTTACCCATTCATTATGAGTTGCGAGCAATATTTCAATTTCAGCTAACGAAACATTTTTTTTCAACTTTAACGTAAAAGCTTGACTATGACAGCGCAAAGCTCCTATACGCACACACAAACCGTCTATCGGTATTAACTTACTGGTATTAAGAATTTTATTAGTTTCTGCTTGTCCTTTCCATTCTTCGCGACTCTGACCATTTTCTAGCTGTTTATCAATCCATGGAATCAAACTACCTACCAGCGGGACGCCAAAATTATCTGTCATCAAAGTACCACTGCGAGTTAGTTCGGTGAACCGACGTTCTATTTCTAGAATAGAAAATGCAGGATCTTGTAAGGGTTTAGCTATAGTATCATAAAATTGCACCATTTGTACTAATAGTTCACGCATATGACGAGCTCCACCTCCAGATGCTGCTTGATAAGTAGCAACTGAGATCCATTCAACTAAATTGTTAGCGAATAACCCTCCTAGTGCCATTAGCATTAGACTTACAGTACAGTTACCGCCAACAAAAGTTTTAATACCTTGATTTAGACCCTGTTGTATTAATGATTTGTTTATAGGATCAAGTATTATAATAGCGTCATCATACATACGCAGAGACGAAGCTGCATCAATCCAGTATCCTTGCCAGCCAATTTTACGCAATTGAGGATATATTTCTTTTGTATAATCACCACCCTGACAGGTAACAATAATATCTAAATCTCTGAGCATTTTTAGATCCATAGCGTTATGCAATCTATTATGATAGCTATTTACCAGTGGTGCTGACTGACCATACTGAGTACTTGAAAAAAATACTGGTCTGATATGATCAAAATCATGTTCTTCTATCATGCGTTGCATCAATACCGAACCTACTAATCCGCGCCAACCAATAAAACCAACATTTTTCATGTTTTATTAATCTCTTTGCATTATTTTCCAGTTAGGAGTAGTGTCTAATTTTTTATATATAAAAATTTATTTTATAGCTAAAATAAATTAACTTAATTTAAACATTACATTATATGTTTTTGCTTTATTAAGAGCATTAATTGATATTTGTTACTAATGTTGCAACCATTACTGCTTTAATTGTATGCAATCTATTTTCTGCTTGATCAAATACCACACTATGTGGGGATTCAAAAACATCATTTGTAACTTCTATACCACCAACTAGGCCGTACTGTTCAATTAGTTGCTTACCTATAATTGTTTGCTTATTATGAAATGCTGGTAAACAATGTAAAAATTTTACTTTTGAATTACCAGTTTGATGAAGCATGGTCATATTTATTTGATAACTACGCAGCATTTCGATTCGTTCTTGCCATACATTTTTATCTTCGCCCATTGATACCCATACATCGGTATAAATAAAGTCTACATTTTTTACTCCTGTAGCTATATCTTGAGTAAGAGTTATATTACCTCCGTTTTTATGTGCCAGTTTACGGCAAGATACTACCAGATCATAATTTGGCCAAAAAGTGCTGGGTGCTATAATACGTAGATTAATACCAGTTAGCGCTGCAGCTTCTAGAAGCGTATTACTTATATTATTTCGAGCGTCACCGACATAGGCAAGTTTCATTTTATTAAATTTTTTTTCTGGTAAAAATTCTTGCATAGTAAGCATATCAGCCAGTACCTGAGTAGGATGAAACTCATTTGTTAATCCGTTCCATACTGGCACTCCTGCATAAAGCGCTATTTTTTCAACAATTGACTGATCATATCCACGATACTGAATAGCATCATACATTCTTCCTAAGATTATAGCAGAATCCTTAATAGATTCTTTATAGCCTATATGGCTCCCATTTAGTCCTAAATATGTTACACGAGCACCCTGATCAAACGCTGCTACTTCAAAAGAACATCTGGTACGTGTTGAATCTTTTTCGAATATAAGTGCAATATTTTTACCTGCTAGAAGCGGTATTTCGCATTTAGTACGTTTTTGGTATTTTAAGCTAGTTGCTAGAGCTAGTAATTGATTAATTTCTGCAGATGTAAAATCCATCAATCTTAAAAAATTACGTTTAACTAACTTATTTATCATATTATTTCCATAATTTATGGTTTAGTTTCCTTAATTAATATTTTAAGATTGCATAATAAACTTACACTAGCTAGTAGCTATAAGCGTATGCTGTTCTAGCAATTTTGTCCTATATTTATGATATTTTTTTAGTTTTTCTAGTTCTTTTGCTACTACTTTTTCAGGAGCATGATCAATAAATTTTTTATTACTTAGCTTGGTAGTGATACGGTCTATTTCTCTTTCAATACATTTTTTTTCTTTTTCAAGACGTTCTAATTCAGTATTTTTATTTATTATACCTGCAATAGGGATTAAAAGTTCGGCGCCTTCTATAATTTGCGTTACAGAAATAGGTCCTTTATCGTTAACAGGTAATATAGTAATGCTGTCAAGCTTAGCTATATTTATTATAAATTTCATGTTATTATGTATTCTATGTACTACTGCTGATGAAGCTTGTCGAAACAAAACCGATAACTGCTTATTTGGTGCAATATTCATCTTTGTACGAAGATTGCGTACCGCAATAATAGTTTGTTTTATCCATTCTATATCAGTAAGTGCATTTACGTCCGCAATTTTGGTATCATAATCAGGAAAAGGTTGTAGCATAATAGTTGGTCCCTGTTTTCTAGTGAGCATCTTTACTCTCTGCCAGATAGTTTCAGTAATAAAAGGAAGAATTGGGTGTGCTAAACGAAGCAACGCTTCTAGTACTTTAACTAAGGTATGACGGGTACCGCGCAATTCAGCATCGCTACCACAGCTTATAATTGGCTTAGTTAATTCTAGATACCATCCGCAGAACTGGTTCCAAGTAAATTCATATAAAATACCAGCTGCTAAATCAAAACGGTAATTATTTAACGCATCACGGAATAACTTAACTGTATTATTAAATTTTGTCATGATCCAACGATCAGCTATAGAAAGAGTTTTATAACCTCCGTAAAAACCGCAATCCTGCTCTTCAGTATTTATCAAAACAAAGCGGCTAGCATTCCATAATTTATTGCAAAAATGATAATAACCTTTTAAACGATTCATATCCCAGTTAATATCGCGTCCAGTAGAAGCTAAAGCAATAATGGTTAAGCGTAGAGCATCTGTGCCGTGCGGCTCTATTCCATTCGGAAACTGTTTTGTGGTGCTCTTGCGAATCTTATCTGCTAATTTGGGATTCATCATATTACCAGTGCGTTTTTTCAATAAATTTTCTAAAGAAATTCCATCTATCATATCTAAAGGATCAATGATGTTACCTTTAGACTTAGACATCTTCTGTCCTTCTTCATCCCGAATTAAACCAGTAATATAGACATTCTTAAACGGAACTTGCGGTCTGCCATTTTTATCTTTAATAAAATGCATAGTTAGCATAATCATACGTGCTATCCAGAAGAATATGATATCAAAACCACTAACAACCAAGTTAGTGGGATGGAATATGCTTAAAGATTCTGTATTTTCTGGCCATCCTAAAGTAGAGAATGTCCATATTCCTGAAGAAAACCAAGTATCTAGTACATCTTCGTCCTGATATAGGATAACCTTATTTCCTAATTTGTGCATTTTACGCACTTCGTTCTCATTTCTACCTACATAAACCTTACCTTCAATGTCATACCAAGCTGGAATACGATGTCCCCACCATAATTGGCGAGAAATACACCAATCCTTAATATCACGCATCCAACTAAAATACATATTTTCGTATTGTTTGGGTATAAATTTAATAGCACCCTGCTCTACAGCTTTTATTGCTACTTTTGCTAATGGCGCTGTGCGTACGTACCATTGATCAGTTAACATAGGTTCAATAACTACACCGCCACGATTACTATAAGGTACTGTAATATTATGGTCTTTAACTTCGACGATAAATCCCAAACGGTCTAATTCCGTAACTATTGCTTTACGTGCAGTAAAAAGGTCTAGACCTCTAAATGCTGCTGGAATTTCTCCTGATAACAATTGGCTAGGTTTTCCGTTTGTATCGAATACTTGAGCTTCTTGGTGAATATTTCCATCAAAAGTTAAAATATTAACCATCGGTAAAGCATGGCGCTTACCTACCTCATAGTCATTAAAATCATGCGCTGGTGTAATTTTGACACATCCTGTACCTTTTTTAATATCTACATAATCATCGCCTAGAATTTTAATTCTTCTGCCAAGAAGTGGCAAAATAACGAATTTACCTATTAAATTTTGATAGCGATGATCTGCTGGGTTTACCGCTATACCTGTATCACCAAAAATTGTTTCTGGTCTTGTAGTAGCAACTACTAGATAATCTAAACCATCTTTAGTACGTACGTTATCTGCTAGTTGGTAGCGCAAGTGCCATATTGAACCTTTCAATTCACGATTTTCTACTTCTAAATCAGAAATCGCAGTGTGTAATTTTGGATCCCAATTTACTAAACGTTTACCACGATAAATAAAACCTTCCTGATACAGACAAACGAAAACTTCTTTTACTGAATTGGATATTCCATCATCCATAGTAAAACGCTCGCGCTCCCAATCTACTGAATTTCCTAAACGACGCATCTGATATGTAATAGTGCTACTTGATTGCGCTTTCCACTGCCAAATTTTTTTAGTAAATGCATCACGTCCGTAATCATGACAAGTTTTTTTTTCTTCTTCTGAAATTTTTCGTTCAACTAACATCTGTGTGGCGATTCCAGCATGATCAGTACCTACCTGCCACAAGGTATTTTTACCCTGCATACGTTGATAACGAATTAAAGTATCCATAATGACCTGCTGAAAAGCATGTCCCATATGTAGTCTTCCAGTAACGTTTGGTGGTGGAATCATGATGCAGTAGCTATCATGCAGTATATTGCCACTTGGCTTGAAATAGCCATTATGCTCCCATTTAGCATATAAATGCTGCTCAATATCTTTTGGATTGTATATTTTCTCCATAAATCACTATGTACTCTGTTGGAAGTGTAGCCGTAGTTAATTGAAAACCAACGTTACGATAAAATTTATATCGATCACGCGCTAGCTTTTTTTAAAAAATTATTATTTGGAACAAAGTCTATCACTTCATTAAAAGAAAAGGCAAATTCTGCACATACCTGAAGCAGGCTAATTAGTATATCCCTTGATGTATCACCCCAGCTATTTTACAGCAAATTTCCACCGGAGCACTGCAACAATGTATATCACCAGATATATTATGCGGTATAAAAGCATTAACATCATTATTCCATAGAGCTTCATCAAGCTTTAATACTTGGTAATAATTTTCACATAATCACATAATATTAATACCATCTTAAATTTGCGCCATTCAATGGTAGCTAAATTACATGCAATTTTTCCATAACGTTTAGTTCGTTATTTAACGTAATATAATAATTTATTTATAATAATTTATTAGATAAAAAATTACGTTTTTCATGTGAAAATAATATACTAAGTCTACTCAAGAAACTAATCAAAAAAGTAATATCCTATAACTTGAAATTTTCAAAAAAAATTTATTTTATGTGGTACCTAAAATTGCACAATTAATTATTATCCCATGATAAGTAAATCAACTACTACCCTACAAGATACTGTTTACTGTCAAATTTTTTAAAATAGCAAATCCAGGTAATCTGAAGTAATTTTAGTAAAATAGTACCGCTAGCTATGATATAATCGTTTTTGTTGTTATCATTACTGCCAAATTACATTACGTATGGTATAGAACCTAAATAAGAGAGAGGCATGATGCGCTTAATTTAACTAGCGTATTTTGTATCAGTGATAATTATGGCTCAATGAGAGAATATCTTCTTGCAAAGATAGTAATGTAATTATAGATGATGCTAATGTCGCTTTTTTTTATTTGTTGCATAGGTGTAGTGTATAGTGCCGAAGGCCGGACTTGAACCGGCATACCATAAGGAGGTTGATTTTGAGTCAACTGCGTTTACCAATTTCGCCACTTCGGCTACAAAATTAGATAATTAAAATTAGATAATTAATGTTTTTAACATATAGTTAATAATAACTTAGTTAATAATAACTACCACAAAAATAATTTATAAAAATTTGCTAAATTTAAATTTAATTGATTCTTTTTATACGTTCTTTAATACGTGCTGCTTTACCTGTTCTTTTACGCAGATAATATAGTTTAGCTTTACGAACGACACCACAACGTTTTACCGTAATGCTATCAATAACTAAAGAGTGTATTTGAAATACACGTTCAACTACTGATCCATTTGAAATTTTACGAACAGTAAATGCTGAATGAAGACCTCTGTTACGAATAGCAATAACGAGACCCTCAAATGCCTGTAGACGTTTTTTACTTCCTTCAATAACCCATACTTTTACTTCTACTGAGTCACCTGAACGAAAAATAGGTATATTCTGCTTCAGCTGTTCTTGTTCTATTTGATTAATAATATTACTCATAAATTTATCAATTGATATAAAAGTTAATATTCTAATTTAAATTAATTTACACTCTTGATATTCTTGCTGAAATTCTATTAATAAATTTGATTCTTCTTTAGTTATAGCTATTTTTTCCAAAAGTTCAGGTCTTTTAAGCCAAGTTCGTCCTAAATTTTGTTTTAAGCGCCATCTCCGAATTTCTTTATGATTTCCTGAAAGCAAAACAGGAGGAACTGCCATACCATCTAATACTTTAGGACGTGTATAATGCGGACAATCTAGTAATCCTTTAGCAAAAGAGTCCTCTTTTACAGAGTACTCATGTCCTAGTATCCCTGGAATAAAACGTGAAATTGAATCAATTACCACCATTGCTGCTAATTCACCGCCGCTGAGCACATAATCACCTATTGACCATTCTTCATCAATTTCAGTAGCAATTAAACGCTCATCAATACCTTCATAACGACCACATACTAGAATCATTTTCTTATTATAAGAGAGTTCGCTTACACCTAAGTTATCTAGTTTGCGACCAGTAGGAGAGAGATAAATTACTTTAACTTTTTCACCTTCTGATGCATGATTTTTTGCTTTATTAATTGCATCTCGCAATGGCTGCACCATCATTAACATACCAGGTCCACCGCCGTAAGGACGATCATCTACAGTATGATGTTTATCATCAGTAAAATCACGTGGGCTCCAACATTGTACCTTCAATAAACCATTTTTAACTGCTCTTCCAGTTACTCCGTAATTAGTTATAACTCGGAACATCTCAGGAAATAAGCTTATAACACCAATCCATATTTGGATTTTTTCTTTATTATTAATATTCAAAATTTAGGATCCCAAATAACTTCAATAAATTTAGCCATAATATCAACATTTTTAATCACTTGTATATCTAAAAACGGAATTAATCGTTCTCGAATACCAAAAGCATCTTTGGGGTTAGATTTTACAACTAAAACCTCATTTGATCCAGTTTCTATTAAATTAACTACTTTCCCCATATTATAACCATTTACAGTAATTACTTGACATCCTATGAGGTCTTTCCAATAATATTGCCCTTTTTCTAATTCTGGTAATTGTGCTGTTTCTATGACAATTTCGCAATTAGTAAGTAGTATTGCTGCTTCCCTATTTTTAATGTTTATGATACTGATAATTAGATTTTTATTGTATAATTTCCAACTTTCTAACTTAATTTGCTGCCACTGATTTTTTTTTACAAACCATGGTTGATAAGTAAAAATATTTGCTGTTTCTTTAGTAAAAGAAACAACTTTAAGTTGACCACGTATACCATACGCAGATTTTATCTTGCCAATAATTATTGGTTTTATTGGTTTAACTTGTGCTGCTGTAATAATACTACTGAGTAGTTTATTCATTATTTGATTTAATTAAATCAATAATAGATATTATGCTTTTTTTGCATTTTTAATTAAAATTGATACTCTGTTAGAAACTGTTGCACCTTTACTAATCCAATGTTTAATACGATCTAAATCTAAAAAAAAACTAACAGCTCTACCAGTAGGTATGGGATTTAAAAAACCGATACGTTCAATAAAATTGCCGTCACGAGCATTACGACTATCTGTTACGACGATATGATAAAATGGGTGTTTTTTAGCGCCCCCACGTGCTAAACGAATTGTTACCATAAAACGAACATACTCTTTAGTTGATAAAAACAATTCTAATACTACCTATTTTACAGTAAATAGCAATACAATAATTATATTTTGATATTTTTAGCTATATTTTATTTAATTTTATTTAATTGCTTTATTAGTACTGAATCTGCATGCAAGAACTGAAAAATATATTTGATGCTAACTTTGCAGCTAAGATTATACAATCTGCTAATTTAGCAGATAAAAAAATCATTTAAATTTTTTTAAAATAAATTTTAATTTATGATAATTTGATTATCAATTAGCAAAATTTAAATTTTAATATAATTTACTAGATTAAAATTTATGTTATGAACATAATACCAATTTTAAAATAAACAATACTCTTAAAATATTTAAAATAAACAATACTCTTAAATAACTTAATCTTAAATAACTTAATCTTAAATAACTTAACTAAAATTAAAAATGTGTTAATATAACTAACTTTTAAAAATTATGAACTATCAAGTGCTAGCCCGTAAGTGGCGTCCCCAAAAATTTGCTGACGTAGTCGGTCAAAAACATATTTTGACGGCGTTAGCAAACAGTATTTTATTAGGAAGGATCCATCATTCATATTTATTATCTGGTATGCGCGGTGTTGGCAAAACAACTATTGCCCGTCTGCTAGCAAAAGGACTAAATTGCAAAATTGGTATTACTGATAGTCCATGCGATCAGTGTCAAAATTGCCGCGAAATTGCGCAATCTTGTTTTGTAGATCTAATTGAAATTGATGCTGCTTCGCGTACTAAAGTTGAAGATACACGTGAACTGATAGATAACGTACAATATGTTCCCACACGAGGTCGCTTTAAGATCTATATAATAGATGAAGTACATATGCTGTCACGTTATAGTTTTAACGCTCTGTTGAAAACACTAGAAGAACCTCCAGAACATGTTAAATTTTTACTAGCTACAACTGATCCTCAGAAAATTCCAGTAACTATCATTTCTCGATGTTTACAATTTCATTTAAAGGCAATTGATATAGAGCAAATACGAAATTATTTATCAAAAATTTTACATAAAGAAAATATTGCTGTTGAGCCGCAAGCACTACAGTTATTAGCTCGCGCCGCTGCAGGTAGTATGCGTGATGCTCTTAGTCTAACTGATCAGGCTATATTAATAGGTCAAGGAAAGATAAGTACCGATACGGTAAATATAATGCTAGGTACGTTAAATACCGATCAACCGTTAACTATTATTGAGTCCCTTGCCAAGGCTGATGGCGGTACTATGTTGAAACAACTTGCAAAATACGCAAAAAGCGGCATAGATTGGGAAAATTTACTAGTTGAAATACTTTATTTATTACATCGCATCGCAATAGGACAGCTATTGCAAGATCAGTTAAAATATGAAGAAAATAATGATATAATGTTACGTTTACAAAAATTAGCTCAACGTCTTTCTCCAGAGGAGTTACAGCTATATTACCAAACTATACTTATTGGAAGAAAAGAGCTTCCTTTTGCTCCTAATCCTCGGATAGGAGTTGAGATAACATTGCTACGGGCATTAGCTTTTTATCCTAACACGATGCAAGCAAAAATTATACCAGCTAGTGCAGAAAAAAAAACATCTAAATTTAGCTCTGTTATTAACAAAAAAATTTCTCTCTCTAGAGAAACTGTAACAATAGATGGATTAAATAAAAAAAAAACGAACATTGACATTAATAAAAATAAAATTATACATAAAATAATTAAGAAAAATTATAACAATATTCTAACTAACAATATTCTAACTAGTAATATATTCCTATCCGATAGGATGATCTGTGCTGAAGATCAGAAAAAAAAATTTGAAATTATGCAAATATCTTTCAATTCTTTTTATCGAATAGCTACTGCTGTGGAAGAACAAACTGTGGAAGAACAAAATCTTAATATTATACAGATTGCATCAGCTAATATTTTTGTAGAAAATAAAATTTTGCCTGATGATACAATGCATATTTTGCAGGCTAGAACAGCTTTGCTTCGATCTAAAAAACTTAAAAAAAATAAAAATGATCAATTAATAACATTACAACATAAGAAAATTGCTAACCGTGTACTAGAAAAATTATCCAAATTTGGGTTTAACAAATACAATAAAAATAATAAATAGTGTATAAAATAATTTACAACTAGTAATTAGTAGTAATTAGAATACTTATTTTATACAAAAAAGAATACAAAGAATACAGTTCTAAGTTCTGAATTACAGATATTACAGATATTTTTATTACTTTAAATTTTTTAAAAAAATTATTAAACCACCATAACAACTGCAAAAAATTTAAAAAAGCTATTTAGCTCTATAACTGTAATGTGCATTAACTAAATTAGCATTTTGAATTAGCATGAATACTTTCGTTTGCAATAAATAAAATAATCACACTATTGTGTAAAATTTTAAAAAAACACCGATAGTAATATTAGGAAAACATATAGGCAAGAAAAGCGCTGACATTCTATTCTTTGATAAAGAATCATATTGATTATACATTTATTTAATAGCTTTTTTTTATTTGTATTTGTAATTTTTTGAAAGCGCACATTAAAAAAAGAAAATAAAAAAAAGAAAAACTAAAATAATAGAAGAATTTTGATGCTTAAAATTTTTAATACACTTACACGCAAAAAAGAAAAATTTAAACCTATATCTTCAAGTAAAGTTGGTATATATGTTTGTGGAATTACTGTATATGATTTATGCCATATTGGACATGGGCGTACTTTTGTATTTTTTGATATTGTTACTCGATATCTACGATATCGAGGTTTTAATGTAAATTATATACGTAATATTACAGATATTGATGATAAAATTATAAAACGTGCTACTGAAAAAGGTGATACAGTTCAACATCTTACAGAAAGCATGATTTTGGAGATGCATAGAGATTTTGAGATACTTAATATTTTACGTCCAGATAATGAGCCTCGCGCCACACACTATATAGATGCAATAATTGAGATGGTTAGTAAGCTAATAGAAAAAAAACATGCCTATGTTGCCTATAATGGAGATATTATGTTTTCTGTTAAGACACAAAATAATTATGGCCTACTTTCCCAACAAAATATAGAGCAACTTCAAGTTTTTTCTTGCACAGAAGTTAATAAAGTAAAAAAAAATCCCATAGATTTTGTGTTGTGGAAAATGTCGAAGTATGGTGAACCTAGTTGGCAATCTCCATGGGGAAAAGGCAGACCTGGTTGGCATATTGAATGTTCAGCTATGAATATTAAGCACCTTGGTTATCATTTTGATATTCATGGTGGTGGTTCTGATTTAATTTTTCCGCATCATGAAAATGAAATTGCACAGTCCACTTGTATCCACAACGGCCCTTACGTTAATATATGGATGCATTCCGGTATGGTAATGGTTAATGGTAATAAAATGTCAAAATCAACAGGAAACTTTTTTACTGTACGTGATGTTTTGCAAAATTACGATGCTGAAACTATACGTTATTTCTTAATATCTGGTCATTATCGCAATCAACTTAATTACAGCAAAGAGAATATTAAACAAGCTAGAGCAGCAATAGAACGTCTGTATATTGCTTTACGCGGTACTGATACAACAATTGCTCCTACAGGTGGTACAAAATTTGTAGAGCAATTCATTGCTGCCATGGATGACGATTTTAATACACCAGAAGCTTATGCTGTTTTATTTAGTATAGCACGAGAAATTAATAGACTAAAAAGTCAACATCCAGATGCAGTGCCTGGTATGGCAGCAACTTTACGACATTTGGCTGGTGTTTTGGGTTTATTACAGCAAGATCCAGGTACTTTTTTACAGCAAAAAGCAAACACAGCTGATAAATCAAATAAAGTAAATAATAATGAAAATATTCAAATTGCTGCTTTAATTAAGCAACGTAATAAAGCTAGAAATTGCAAACAGTGGGCAATAGCAGATCAAATAAGAGATAAATTAAATATGCTAGGTATTGTTCTAGAAGATAACCATAAAGGTACTACCTGGCGTCGTAACTAAATATAATCGATTCATACATCTATCTGTAACTCTATTAGATAGAGAAATAGCTTTTATTATACTGCATTTTAAAATTGAGCAAAGTTGCTTTTTTATTTAATGTAAAAATACAAAAGCAATAAGCTATTGACTTAAAAACTAAAAATTAATATTTGGGATATAAAATTTGTGCGCCCTTAGCTCAGCTGGATAGAGCAACGGCCTTCTAAGCCGTAGGTCACTGGTCCGAATCCAGTAGGGCGTAATAAATATTCAGTGTTGATATATTTTTGGTGTGATTATATGCATTGATGCACAATCAAACATAATAATTTGTTTAAATAAGCACGTAGTGTACAATACACATATATACGCCTAGATAATCTTTCTTTTTTAGAGTTGACCGTTAAGCCGGGTTCTGTCGTGGACAGTCATTCATCTAGGCTATCGTTCGCACAATAGCTCAAGCAGCCTACCCTGGTTCAAGTACGGGCCGTACTATATGAACCACTATTTGGCTTTGCTCCGGGTGGAGTTTACATTGCCGCAAACTGTTACCAGTAGCGCGGTGCGCTCTTACCACACCTTTTCAACTTTACCTGATCCCATTTTATGGTCCATCGGCGGTTTATTTTCTGTTGCACTTGTCGCAGATTTACACCTCCCAGGAGTTACCTGGCACCCATACCCAATGGAGCCCGGACTTTCCTCTACTTTCCTTACGTTAAAGTAAAGCAGCGACTGTCTGGTCAACTCTAAAACTTATTATATATTAATAATAAGATTATTTTCTATGAAAATGTGCCAAATTACGCTTTTTTTGCAAATCAAGAGCACATCGATACATTATGTTTTTCTTTACACTGTGAAGTTTAGCTACCATCGATACTGCTTTTTTTAACGGTAATTCTTCTAGTAACAGCGATAAGGTACGTAAATATTTTGGATACAACACATTTTTTTGTTCTTGATAACCTTTGACAATAAGCGATATTTCGCCGCGACAACGCATTTTATCCTCATGTATCCAACTGATAAGTTTAGCAACAGGTGCTCCATAAATTGTTTCCCAGGTCTTGGTCAATTCCCTTGCTAGAACAATATAGCGCAAAGAACCCCATACAATAACCATATCTGCCAAACTTTCTAGTAGTCTATGTGTAGACTCATAAAAAATCATCGTACGCGATTCTTTAGCCAGATATTGTAAAAAATCAAGGCGTGCTTTACGTTTCGCTGGAATAAAACCTTCATAACAAAAACGATTAGAGGGAAGACCAGAAGCTGATAGCGCAGTAATAGCTGCACAAGCTCCTGGTAATGGCACTATGCGGATACTACACTCATGACAAATACGCACAAGATGATATCCAGAATCATTAATAAGTGGTGTACCTGCATCTGAAACCAACGCTATACTTTTTCCATTTTGGAGCTGCTCTAATAAAATTTTGGTTCTTTGCTTTTCATTATAATTATGAAACGTAAATAATTTTGCATTTATAGCAAAATGTTGTAATAAAAAACCAGTATTACGGGTATTTTCAGCAGCAATAATATCAACACCCTGTAATACAGAAAGAGATCTATAAGTAATATCTCCCAAATTTCCAATAGGAGTAGGTACTATATATAATGTTGATGCAGAAATATTTATTTCCTGATATTGATTCATATTTAGAATACCAAAATTTTTTTTTAAAAAAAAATAATTTTCGTGTATCAGCAATTAGATAATTTTATTTCTCTTAAAAAAGAGAATAGCTAGTACAATAAACATAATTATGCATTTACTAAGCTGTTATTAATTACGGTTTGTTAAATTAATTTTGGTAGTTTCTTGCTATTGCAACCTAGTAAGGAATCTGCTAAAAGATATTTAGGATATTTAGTATGTTTAAATAATACACATCACATAACAAATATAGCTAATTTTATTTAGCTTTTTAACGTTTCGAAAACTGTGGACGTTTACGTGATTTGTGCAAACCGAATTTTTTACGTTCAACGTGACGTGAGTCACGAGTAACAAAACCAGCTTTTCTAAAATAAGGACGTAATTTTTCGTCATATTCTATCAATGCACGGGTAATTCCATGACGAATAGCTCCTGCTTGACCAGATATACCACCTCCTTTAACGGTAATATAGATATCTAATTTACCTTTCATATTTACTAATTCTAGTGGTTGAAAAACCCTAATTCTAGTAGTTTCTAGACCAAAGTACTGATCTAAACTTCGTTTGTTAATAATAATGTTACCATTACCATCTTTAATAAAAACACGAGCAGAGGAACTTTTACGGCGACCAGTACCATAATATTGATTTATAACCATAATTTATAATTCCAATTAAATATTTAGAACTTTAGGTTTTTGTGCAGAATGGTTGTGTTCAGTACCTTCGTATACTTTTAGTTTACGAAACATAGCACGACCTAAAGGTCCTGTTGGTAACATACCTTTAACAGCAATTTCAATAACTAGCTTAGAATTACGAGCAATCATATCTTTAAAATTAGATTTTTTAATACCACCTACATAACCAGTATAATGATAGTAAATTTTATCATTATTTTTGTTACCACTAACTACTACTTTTTCAGCATTTAATACGATAATATAATCACCAATATCTACATGAGGCGTATATTCTGCTTTATGCTTACCACGTAATCTAAAAGCTATCTCGGTAGCAATACGACCAAGAATTTTTTCTTTAGCATCAATAATATACCAGTCATGTTTAACCATGTTTGGTTTTACTATAAAAGTTTTCATAAAAGGTTACCTATAAGTTACACGTTAGTTAATAAAGTGTATTTTCAATAAATTTTAATTCAGAAAACTTATTTTTCTATTTTTAGCCTAATTATAAAATTATAAGCAATTAATTTCTAAAAAAAAGAATATTTTTACTATTATTCTACTTTTTTTATGTTAAAAAATCAAAAATTGATATTAATAAAAATTAATTTTTAATTTAATATTTTATTTATTGCTGATCTGACTTTATAGTCAACTACCATATCTGTATAATGAAAATAGTTTCAATCAAATGAAAATAGTTT
Organism: secondary endosymbiont of Trabutina mannipara; assembly: GCF_900090215.1. GTDB lineage: Bacteria > Pseudomonadota > Gammaproteobacteria > Enterobacterales > Enterobacteriaceae > Mikella. Next base: position 151,205 of record NZ_LT594522.1, on the reverse strand, counting down.
CAATAAGTTATTAGTATATCTATCAAATATTAGAAACCTTATTTAAGATAAATTTTATAATACTCAAAATAAAGGTGAATTATCTCTTTTTTAATTTTTTAATTAGAATTTTTTTAGAACACCGTATCCTATCTATGAACTCGCAATTGTAGTTAAACTTTTATGTAACCTGCAAAATGATTATAATGATGACATCATTTGGTAATTGAATGTGAGTTAGCATCATAATGAAAATAAAATTTCCATTTATATCTCTATTATTTAAAAGTATAGGAATTATTTTACTTTTATTTTCAGCTACGGTATTGCCAATAGAAGTAACTAGGCAATCTTCTCTACCTAGCTTAGCACCAATGTTGACAAAAGTTCTACCTGCGGTAGTAAGCGTTCATGTTGAAGGATCAAAACCTGTACGACGTCCCATGCTTCCCAATGAATTTAGATATTTTTTCTATCCTGATAATCAAGGAAGTAATGGTTTAATGCGCCAATTCGAAGGATTAGGTTCAGGAGTTATTATTAATGCAGTAAAGGGCTATGTAATCACTAACAATCATGTAGTCAATGGAGCAGATAAGATCAAAGTACAGTTAAATGGTGGTTGTGAATTTAACGCTAAACTTGTTGGTAATGACGAAAAAACAGATCTTGCGTTACTGCAATTATCAGATCCTAAAAATCTTAGCGAAATAACTATAGCAGATTCTGATGCTCTACAAGTAGGAGATTTTGCAGTAGCAGTAGGTAATCCATTTGGTCTTGGCCAGACTGCAACATCAGGTATTGTATCTGCTCTAGGACGTAGCGGCCTTAATATAGAAGGTTTAGAAAATTTTATTCAGACTGATGCTTCTATCAATCGCGGTAATTCAGGTGGTGCGCTAGTTAACCTTAATGGCGAGTTAATAGGTATTAATACTGCTATTATAGCACCAGGAGGTGGAAATATAGGTATTGGTTTCGCCATACCTAGCAATATTGTTAAAAAACTAAGTCAGCAACTAATTGAATATGGAAAAGTTAAACGCGGTCAACTGGGAATAAAAGGCACTGAGCTAACTGCAGAGATTGCTAAAACATTTAATATTGAAGTCCATAGGGGCGCTTTCGTTAGCGAAGTATTGCCCAATTCTGCTGCAGCTAAGGCTGGTATTAAAGCTGGAGATATTATCGTATCTGTAGAAGATAAACCTATTCTTAGTTTTGCTGAACTAAGAGTGAAAGTTGGTACAACAGCTCCTGGAAAAACTATAAAAATTGGTTTTATAAGAAATAGCAAATTACAAATTACATTAGTAATTCTTGATGATAGTGTATCTATTGCTAGAAACAGCGAAGATATTATTACACCAGCGCTATATGGTGCCAGTAAATTTAAAAAAGGTACAAATGGTATTAAAGTAGAATATGTAGTTAAAGACTCTCCTACTGCCTTAATTGGTTTGCAAAATGCGATATGATCGTTGGCTTGAAATCATGAAAAAAATACAAAATATATCTCAATTACGTAAAGTTTTGGATACAAAAACGGCCTTAATGGCGCTTAATATAGTTAGGGGATACAATAAATTTTTATCTTATTACGATAAAATTAAAAACATCATCAGCATCTATTTAAATTTACTTTTATCATAATTTTTCCAAACATTGCATAAAAGCAATTTAAGTAATTATTTCTATTTGTAAATAATTACACTAGTATTATTTTAGCTAATAGCGATAGCTGCTGCTAATGCTAGCTGGAAGGAGAACATTATTTTATGTTTGAAATTAATTTAGTAAAAAACCACATTAAAAATATATCAGAAAGAATAACCTTTATAAGGGGGTATCTTTAATCATGATATTAAAAAGGAACGTCTTGCAGAATTAAAAATAAAGTTGGAACAACCAGAAATATGGCAAAATCCAAAATTGGCAAAATTTTTGGTAAAAGAGCGTTCATATCTAGAAAATATTGTTAAAACTATTGATCAGTTTATCCATGATTTAGAAAATATCACTGATATATTCAAAATAGCGTCAGAAGACGACGAAAAAGAAATATTTATAGAACTTAAAAGGGAACTATCTAGTTTAGAAGTTAAATTAGGACAGTTAGAATTTAGCAAGATGTTTTCTAGAAAGTACGATAGTGCTGATTGCTATGTAGATATTCAAGCAGGATCTGGTGGAACTGAAGCGCAGGACTGGGCAAGTATGCTGCTTAGAATGTATTTGCGCTGGTCAGAATATCATGGTTTTAAAACTAAAATAATAGAAGAATCAGAAGGAGAAGTAGTTGGTATTAAATCAGTTACTATTAAGGTAATAGGACCATATGCTTACGGTTGGTTACGGACTGAAACTGGTGTACATCGTTTAGTACGTAAAAGTCCATTTAATTCTGGTAGACAACGCCATACATCTTTTAGCTCTGCTTTTGTTTATCCAGAAATAGACGATGATATTGATATAGAGATTAAGCCAACAGAATTACGCATTGATGTTTACCGTGCCTCAGGTGCTGGTGGTCAGCATGTTAATAGGACCGAGTCTGCAGTTAGAATTACCCATTTGCCTACTAATATTGTTACTCAATGCCAAAGCGATCGCTCCCAACATAAAAATAAAGATCAAGCAATAAAACAGCTGAAAGCTAAACTATATGAATTTAAGCTACAGAAAAAAAATGCTGAAAAAAAAGCTATTGAAGAAAATAAATCTGATATCTGCTGGGGTAGTCAGATTCGTTCGTATGTACTTGATAAGTCTCGAATTAAAGATCTCCGTACTGGTATGGAAACACGTAATGCTCAGTCAGTACTAGATGGAAATTTGGATAAATTTATTGAAGCTAGTCTTAAAGCAGGGCTATAAGGAACTTATATGTCTGAACATTTACATAATAGTGCTATTTCTAAAAAAAAAAATAATGAACTACGTTCGCGTCATGAAAAACTAACCTTACTGCGCCAGCAGGGTATCGCTTTTCCTAATGATTTTCGAAAAAATGCTGTTTCAAACCAGCTATATACCAAATACGGTAATAAAAATAATAAAGAGCTTAAAGCTTTAAATATAGAAGTCAGTATTGCTGGTAGAATGATGACCCGCCGTATTATGGGAAAAGCATCATTTGTTACCTTGCAGGATATTGGTGGAAAAATTCAGCTATACATTAGCTGTAACGATATATATGAAACTTACTATAACGAACATTTCAAAAAATGGGATCTTGGAGACATTATAGGAGCACGTGGTCGTTTATTCAAAACAAGTACCGGAGAATTATCTGTACATTGCATAGAAATTAGACTTTTAACTAAAGCAATGCGTCCACTTCCTGATAAATTTCATGGGTTAGCTGATCAAGAAAATAAATATCGACAACGTTATCTTAATCTTATTACTAACGAAAAATCACGTAAAACATTTAAAATTCGTTCTCGTATCATGGAAGAAATTCGTCGTTTTATGATAGATAATGATTTTATGGAAGTAGAAACGCCAATGATGCAAACTATTCCTGGTGGTGCTACCGCTCGTCCTTTTATTACACACCATAATGCACTAGATATTGATCTGTATTTACGTATAGCACCAGAACTTTATTTAAAAAGATTAGTAATAGGAGGTTTTGAACGTGTATTTGAAATTAACCGTAACTTTCGCAATGAAGGATTATCTCCACGACATAATCCTGAGTTTACTATGTTGGAACTTTATATAGCCTATGCTGATTATCTTGACTTAATTCTATTTGTTGAAAAGTTTTTTAAAACTTTAACAAAAAAAGTACTAGGAACAAACTTGATTTATTATGGTGATAAAAAATTAGATTTTAGCAAAAAATTTAAGCAGATAACAATGAAGGAGGCAATATGCCATTATTGCCCAGAAATTAGGCCTCAAATGATAGAAAACATGATATCTGCTACAAATATCGCTGAATATTTAGGAATAAAGATAAATAAAAGTTGGGGTCTTGGTAGGTTACAGACAGAGATTTTTGAAAAAAAAACTAAAAATTATCTGATACAACCAACATTTATTACTGCCTATCCAGCTGAGGTATCGCCGCTGGCACGACGCAATGACGAAAACCATTTTTTATCAGATCGTTTTGAATTTTTCATATGTGGCCGTGAGATTGGTAACGGTTTTTCAGAGCTTAACGATGCTGAAGATCAAGCTGAGCGCTTATTAGCGCAAGCTAAGGCAAAAAAAAACGGCGACGATGAAGCTATGTTTTATGATGAAGACTATATAACTGCTCTCGAATACGGTTTGCCGCCTACTGCAGGTTTAGGTATCGGTATTGATCGCCTAATTATGTTATTAACTAATAATCATACCATTAATGACGTAATTTTATTTCCTACTTTACGTCCAAAATAAAAATAGCTAATAAGAAAAATTCTTATGCAATAATCATGATATATAACGTTTTTACTGATAATAAATACTATAAGGAAATCAGTATGTTGGTTATAACTCTTCCTAGTGGAATTCAGCGTAAGTTTGCAAATCCTGTTTCTACAATTGATATTGCTAGAGATATCTGTCCCAAATTAGCAAAGTATTGTATTGCAGGTAGCGTTAACGGAAAACTAGTAGATGCTGTTGATATTATTGATCACAATGCCGAAATTGTTATTTTTACTGCTAAAGATGAAGTTAGTTTAGAAATTATTCGCTACTCCTGTGCTCATTTATTAGGACATGCTATAAAACAATTGTGGCCAAATACAAAAATGGTAATAGGATCTATTATCGATAAAGGTTTTTATTATGATATTGATAGAGATATTTCTCTAACTAAAAATGATCTAAATTTATTAGAAATAAGGATGCATAAACTAGCAGAAAAAAACTATGATATTATTAAGGAAAAAGTTAGCTGGAAGCAGGCTAGAGATATTTTTATAAATAGAGGAGAAGATTATAAAGTAGCGTTTTTAGATGAAGAGATTAGTCGTAATACTTATTTAGAATTATATCATTACGAAGAATATATAGATATATGTTGTGGAATACATGTTCCTAATATACGTTTTTGCCATAATTTTTCTATTGAAAAAATTTCAGGAGTATACTGGCGCGGTAATAACAAAAACAAAATGCTACAACGTATTTACGGCACTGCTTGGGAGAATAAAAAAAAGTTAAATACTTATTTGCAACAATTAGAAGAGGCAGTTAAGCGTGATCATCGTAAAATTGGTAAACAGCTTGACCTCTATCATATAAAAGAAGATGCTCCAGGTATGGTATTCTGGCATAATGATGGTTGGACTATTTTTAAAGAACTAGAATCTTTTATACGTAGTAAACTTAAATTATATCAGTATCAAGAAGTAAAAGGACCTTTTATGATAGATCGAGTATTATGGGAAAAAACAGGCCACTGGGATAATTACGCTGAAAATATATTCACTACTTCATCAGAAAATCGTGAATATTGTATTAAACCAATGAATTGCCTTGGCCACGTGTTGATTTTTAATCAAGGATTAAAGTCTTATCGCGACCTTCCGGTACGGATGGCAGAATTTGGTAGTTGTCACCGTAATGAGCCTTCAGGATCGCTACACGGATTGATGCGAGTGCGTGGTTTTACTCAAGATGATGCTCATATTTTCTGTACTGAAGATCAAATACAAGATGAAGTAAACAATTGCATCAAAATGGTGTATAATGTATATAGTACATTTGGATTTGAAAATATATTGGTTAAACTATCTACCCGTCCAGAAAAGCGTATCGGCAATGATGATACTTGGAACCGCGCAGAGCATTATTTAGCTACTGCGCTAATTGAGAATAATATTACTTTTGAATATAAACCTGGAGATGGGGCTTTTTATGGTCCCAAAATTGAATTTACACTTCTTGATTGTTTAGATAGATCCTGGCAATGTGGTACTGTACAACTAGATTTTTCTCTTCCTGGTCGTTTGAATGCTTTCTATATTGGAGAAAATAATGTACGAACAGCTCCTGTTATGATACATAGAGCTATATTAGGTTCAATAGAACGATTTATTGGTATTTTAACAGAAGAATATGCTGGTTTTTACCCTACCTGGATGGCTCCTTTGCAGGTAGTTGTAATGAACATTACTGATAATCAATCAATATATGTTGCAAAATTAACGGAACAATTGTCAGCAGAAGGTATTAGAGTAAAAGCAGATTTGAGAAATGAAACAATAGGACTTAAAATTCGTGAACACACATTACGTAGAGTACCTTACATGCTGGTATGTGGAGATAAAGAAATGGCAACAAGCAATGTTGCAGTACGTACAAACCGCGGTAAAGATCTAGGTAGAATTAATGTCAAAGATTTTATTGCAAAATTGAAGCAAGAAATTGCTAACTATAATATTTATCAACTGGAGGAATAAAGTATTAAAGGCGGAAAAAGAATTCAATCTATGCGTTCTAATCGTATTAACAGAGAAATACGTAACGCAGAGGTTCGTCTAACAGATATAGATGGTAGGCAAATTGGTATTGTTAGTATAAATGAAGCAATTGAAAAAGCTGAGGAAGCTGGTGTTGATTTAATTGAAGTCAGCCCCAATGCAGATCCTCCAGTTTGCAGAATTATGGATTACGGAAAATTTATTTATGAAAAAAGTAAATTAGCTAAAGAACAAAAGAAAAAACAAAAGGTTATTCAGGTTAAGGAAATTAAATTTCGTCCTAGTACTGATAAAAATGACTATCAGGTAAAAATACGTAACCTAATTCGCTTTCTTGAAGAAGGCGACAAAGCTAAAATTATTCTGCGTTTTAGAGGACGGGAAATATCACATCAGCATATTGGTATTGAAGTTCTCAACCGTATTTGTAATGATTTGAGTGAAATAGCTTTTGTAGAATCTTTTCCTTCCAATATTGAAGGAAGACAGATGATTATGTTTCTTGCACCAAAGAAACAGTGTAAGACCTAAATAATATTCAGTTCCTATTAGGAATAAATTTTATGCTAAAAATTAAGTCAGTACGTGGTGCTGCAAAGCGTTTTAAAAAAACTGCTTCAGGAGGTTTTAAACGTAAACATGCTAATATGCGTCATATTCTTACTAAAAAAGCAACTAAACGTAAGCGTCATCTGCATCAAAAAACTATGGTTTCTAAAAGTGATTTAGGTTTAGTTATGCGTTGTCTGGTCTGACAGACACATAATCTTATGAAGAATTGAATAAAAATTTCAGGAGATATTATAATATTATATGGCTCGCGTAAAACGTAGTGTGGTAGCACGTGCACGTCACAAAAAAATATTAAAAAAAGCAAAAGGTTACTATGGTGCTCGTTCTCGAATTTATAGAGTTGCCTTTCAGGCAGTTACAAAAGCAGGTCAATACGCTTATCGTGATCGACGTCAAAAAAAACGTCAGTTCCGTAAATTGTGGATTACTCGTATTAACGCCGCAGCTCGTCAAAACAATATTTGTTATAGCAAGTTTATAAATAAACTTAAACAAGCATCAATTAATATTGATCGTAAAATATTAGCTGATATAGCCGTATTTGATAAATCTTCTTTTACGGTTTTAGTAGATAAAGCAAAAGGAGCGTTAACGTAATAACTTTTTTATCTAGAGGAAGTAATGCCAAAAATTGAAGATTTGGTTGCGCAGGCTAAAAAAGAAATTGAACAGTCTCAGGATACTACTACATTAGATTCAATACGCATCAAATATTTAGGTAAAAAAGGTTTTTTTTCTCAGGAAATTAATAATTTGCGTAATTTAGCTCCTGAAGAAAGACCTTTCGTAGGTGCTATATTAAACAAAGTAAAGCAGGAATTTAAAAAAGAACTAAATAAAAGAAAAATTATTTTAGAAAAATTGACTTTTGATATAAAACTAGCAAATGATACTTTAGATATATCGCTGCCAGGACGACGTATGGAAAACGGAGGTCTTCATCCAATATCTGATACCATTGCTCGTATTGAATATTTTTTCGGTACATTAGGTTTTTCGGTAGTAACCGGTCCTGAAATAGAAGATACTTATCATAATTTTGATGCACTAAATATTCCATCGCATCATTCAGCTCGTACCAATAAAGATACATTTTGGTTAGATAATACTAGATTATTACGTACTCATACATCTGGTGTACAGATTCGTATTATGAAATTGCAGAAGCCCCCAATTAGGATAATTTCGTCAGGAAGAGTGTACCGTAACGATTACGACTATACACACACTCCTATGTTTCATCAGATTGAAGGACTCATTATTGATACTAATATCAGTTTTACTAATTTAAAAGGAACCTTGCATGATTTTCTGTGTAATTTTTTTTCAGAAAATATACAAATACGTTTCCGTCCATCTTATTTTCCATTTACGGAACTTTCAGCAGAAGTAGACCTTATGAGAAAAAAAGGTAATTGGCTTGAAGTTATGGGCTGCGGCATGATACACCCAAATGTATTACGTAATGTTGGAATAGATCCAGATATATATTCTGGTTTTGCCTTCGGCATAGGAATAGAACGATTAACAATGATTTATTATAACATTACAGATTTACGTGCATTTTTCGAAAATGATCTACGTTTTTTAAAACAATTTAAATAAGGATAAAATCACCACATGAAATTCAGTGAATTTTGGCTGCGTGAATGGGTGAACCTGGCAATAGATAGTAACACCTTGGCAGATCAAATGACTATGGCTGGACTAGAAGTTAACAGCATAGAACCAGTTGCCGGAAATTTTACTGGAGTGGTAATTGGAAAAATTGTAGAATGCAGGCCACACATCAATAATGATAAATTATTTATTACTACAGTAGATATTGGTGATAAAATACTACATAATATTGCCTGTGAAGCTAAAAATTGCCGCAAAAATTTAATAGTTGCTGTAGCAACTACAGGTGCTGTACTTCCTGTAACTTTTAAAAAATCAAATTTTGTTTCAGAAGGTATACTGTGCTCATTTCCTACATTAGGTATTGAGGGAAATAATAACTACATAATAGAACTACCAGAAGATGCACCAATAGGCAAAGATATTCGTGAATATCTTCAGCTTGAAGATAACATTCTTGATATAAACATAACGCCAAATCGTACAGATTGCTTAGGATTGTTGGGCATTGCCCGCGAGATATCAGTTTTTAATCGTATAAATTTAAAAAAAACTATCAATAATACAGTATTACCAGTTATCAACGATAAGATATTTATTGGTGTGGACGTTGCTGATGCCTGTCCTCGCTATTTAGGAAGAATAGTTAAAAATATAAACATCAACATCAGAACACCATTATGGATGAAAGAAAAATTACGTCGCTGCGGCTATCAGTCGATAGACGCTATAATTGATATTACTAATTATGTTCTATTAGAACTAGGACAACCAACACATATTTTTGATTTTGATAGCATTGAAAGCGGTATTTTAGTTAGGTATGCAAGAAAAAATGAACTATTAACATTAGTTAATGGTAGTAACATTACTTTAACTTCTGATACGTTAGTTATTGCTGACTACAGTAAAGTTTTATCAATAGCAGGAATTATAGTAGGTGCTAATTCTTGTATTAATTATTCATCTACATGTAATTTATTTTTAGAATGTGCATTCTTCAATCCTTTAATTATAACTGGTGCTGCCCGTCGCTATAAATTACGTACTAATACTCTACATCGTTACGAACGAGGTGTAGATCCAACTATGCAACAGCTAGCTATAGAGCGAGTTACAGAACTATTAGTAGCTATTTGTGGTGGACAACCTGGACCAGTTATGGATATAACATCCAAAATTATACAGTCAAATACTATAATTTTACACAGAAAAAAACTAGATAGGATAATTGGACATATTATCAAAAATGATGATGTTAACGATCTTTTAACCCGTATTGGTTGCAAAGTTAGAAGATACACCAAGGAAGACTACTGGCAAGTTACAGCGCCAATATGGCGTTTTGATATATCTATTGAAGAAGATTTAATAGAAGAAATTGCAAGATTATACGGTTATAATATGATTCCTAGTGTCCCAGTACGTGCTAATTTAACAATATCACCTTCTAGTGAATCACTGCAGCTAGCAAGAGTAAAAATGTTACTGGTAGATCGAGGCTATCAGGAAACTATTATCTATAGTTTTGTTGATCCTAAAAAACAAGCTCTGTTTCATCCGTATCAGGTACCCTTGGTACTACAAAGTCCTATTTCATCAAATAGGTCTGTTATGCGGTTGTCGTTATGGACCGGACTTATTGATACGTTAATTTATAATCAGAATCGCCAGCAACAACGGATACGTTTATTTGAAAGCGGATTTTGTTTCATTCCTGATAATAAAAATGAAATTGGAATTCGTCAAGATTTTATGTTTGCTGGAGTAATTACTGGTACTCTATTCAATGAATACTGGGATAAGGAACAAAAATTAGTAGATTTTTATGACATTAAAGGCGATATTGAAGCAATATTTGATATTCTTGGTAAATTAGAAGATATTGAATTTAGAGTACAACAGCACCCAGCTTTACATCCAGGTCAGAGTGCAGCAATTTATTTTCAAAAGGAATTTATTGGTTTCATTGGTGTGATTCATCCTGAAATTGAGGCTAAATTGAATTTAAAGAGTCGTACTTTAGTATTTGAGTTTCTATGGGATAAAGTTATTAAGTGTAAAGTTCATAAAATAATTGATATTTCTAAATTTCCAGCTAATCGACGGGATATAGCTATTGTAGTGTCTGATAATGTTGCTGTTGCAGATATTATTAACGAATGTAAAAAAGTTATTGGAAATCAATTAGTTAACATAACTATATTCGATATATGGTATGGTATAAAAAAAGGTTTTAAAAGCATAGCTATTAGCTTAATTTTACAAAATAAAAATCATACTCTTGAAGAAAAAGAAATTACAGATATCATTGATAAATGTATTTTTTACTTAAAAATTAAATTTAACGCCTACTTGAGGAATGAAAATTCTATAAAATTATTAAATAAGAATACTTCTTTGTTGATTCACAAATATTGATCAATTAAAATTATCATAATTTGGTAATTTTAAAATAAAAGATAATAGTATAATACTATTACAATTATTGTAACGTTATTAGGTAACAATCATGCAATTAAATGATAATAAGATGAAAATATTTTCTCTTGAAAAAAAGATCTTGATAGGAGTAACTTTAACAAAGTCTGCTATACGTCAAATTAATAAATTAATAGAAGCTGATCCAAATATGCTTGGTTTACGTTTTAGTATTAAAAAATCTGGATGTGCTGGTCTCGTATATTTTATGGAAAAAGTTACGCAAATTAATAGCAGTGATATAGTTTATGAGCATGATGGTGCTAGACTATATGTGCCAATGAAAGCGATGCCTTTTATTGATGGCACTGTACTAGATTACATACAGGAAGGTGTCAATTACGTATTTAAATTTAATAATCCAAAAGCTAAGTCCACCTGTGGTTGCGGTAAAAGTTTTGGTATTTAAATGATAAATATGGTAATCATCAATAATGATATTATCTTGAAATTGAAACTATTAAAGCTACTAATAAAGCTACTAAATTCTTGATGAAAAATAAGAGTTTTTATAAAGAAGGTTTTTTTACAAAATTAGCAACAAAATAATTAGCGCATGGTATAAGAGAAGATGTAGTACGCGCTACCAGATCAGATAGAATTTCTTCTAAATGCTTATTCTGCTTGGCTAAAAATGGAAGAACCGCACTGGTAAGCTCATTATAATCCTATCGACTATAACGATTATAGTTACTATTCTGCATCTACACTAGATTTGTAGTGCTTGTGATGATAATTGTAATTTACAGCAAGATGTGCAACATTCTTCTGGTACTAAAAAAGTAAAAAAATATCTTACTTCTAAAGTAGAACAGGCATTCAATAAGCTGGGAGTACCAGTTCGTAAGGTAGAAATATTGCTGTTGATACTATTTTGATTCAGTTTCAGTATCAACTACTTATCGCAATAAGCTTGAAAAGCTAGGTATTATTTTTTGTTCATTTTTTTCGCATTAATTCTGCTAACATAGGTCAGTTTTAACGCACTATCATTATTGCTGATGAAGGTAGTTCTATCAGTTGCATGCTGCTATAGTTGAAGTTATTGTTTTTAAAGATGCTAAAGTAAAATATTCTACGATACAAAACTGGTTTTCTGGCAATAAAAGAGAGGGCGGTATTCTTAATTTTGTTACTAAAAGAGCGTTGTTGCAGGTGCAAATGCTAAAATTGGACCACAGTAAAAGGCTATGGATGGCTTACCAAAGAAAAATAATTCAAGAGCTTAGTGGCAACAATTATTCATGAGTCAAAGTTCAGCGCACTTTGCTGATTTTTACTAGCACTGGAAAAATGTAAAATATCTGGGACTACCTACGTGTAGTAAACCCGAACATTGGAAATATACCCCGATTGAAGGTTTCTTTTCGCACAATTTTATTATTTTATTGCTGCCTCTATTACCAATAGAGATATAGATGCTTTAATTTTGAAAATTGATGCTTGTAGGTTAGTTTTTGTAGATGGTCATTACGATCCATCATTAAGTGATAATGATACCTGGAAAATAGAAAAAGGTGCTGCTAGAAAATCGCTGCCAGCTCCAATACAACCAGATTTTTTTTTACATTTGACCGAAAGGTTAAGCCAAGAAACTACAAAAATTTACAAAAATTTACTTTACTAAGGGTAAAATAGCGCAACGACAGCTATATCTATTACATACATATCAGTCAAGGAAAAAAAATAAAATAATATGCTACATTACCGCAACAATATTGATATTGGATATTGGAGATAGTGCACAAGTCCAGGTAATTGAACATTTTGTTAGCCATTTTGTTAGCATAGACCTCCAATTAGCGGTAATCGTACTTCAATGGAAGTTGGCAATAATGCACCCCTAAGTCATATTAAACTAGCTTGTGAAAATAGTGCTACCCTTTTGGCCATAACGATATAAGCATAGTCCGTATGTTGTACGCAGTAGTACATTTATATTAGGGGCTGCATTGACTAGGAATAAAACTAGCGCACAGATGGATCAGATATAGTGATTAGATATAGTGATTAATAGTCTTCTTCTCCAGTAGTGATAACCGCACTTATAACACAATAAGAGTTATTGTTTTAGTCGCCAAATACATAAATTGATTGTACGCGACTTTGGCAAAGGAGTATTCAATGGATTAATTAAAATTGCAAATAAGGAGATAAATACTGACAGTAAAATAATAAATAACAATTTTCTTCTAGACCATTTATCAGAGGTAGATACTAAACCTCAGTTAGAAATTTATAACGATGACGTAAAATGTAGTTACGGGGCTACTATTTGATAACATTGATAACATATTTTCTATTTCCGTTCGCGCGGTCTAAATAATGCACAAAAATAATAATTTATGCTTTTGCAGCTGAAGTAACAGAAATAATTTATCCTGTACGATATTGTGCAAGCACGTATTGCTGCGGCTTTAAAGGAAGCAGTTAGATGAATTATGAAAAAATACGTTCTGATTTTCCTATCCTAAAACGTAAAAAAATAATAGATTGCTAACATATCTGGATAGCGCCGCTAGTGCGCAAAAGCCTAACCGAGGAATTCATACTTTAAGCAGTGAATCAACTTTTAAGATGGAAAAAGTGCGATATAGGATAGCACGTTTTATTAACGCCGAATCTGTAGATGAAATTATTTTCGTGTATTAATCTGGTTGCTAGTTGGGGACTATATAATATGCTGGCTGGTGATAATATTCTGTTTTCCTAAATGGAGCATCATGCCAATATTGTTCCATGGAAAAAATATTAGCTGATAGAAAAAAAGTTGTCTCTGCCTATATTCCTTTTCTACCAGATGGTACGCTGGATATTTCTAAATTGCCGTATTAAATTGATAAACGTACCAGTTTATTTGCAACCTTTGCTATAACCCAAGTATCTAATGTACTTGGTACCTTTAATCCTTTGAAATTATAGCTACGTACAGTGATGCGACTATGTAGACGGCGCACAATGCATCAAAATTTATTGAGCAAATGGAACGATTAAAGATGAAATCGAAATCATATACCTAATAAAGAAAAATTGCTGCATAATTTTTAACGTTGTAGTAATAGAGATATATCTCAATAGTATTGAACTAGGATCTAAATTACCGCAACTACCAGAAAGCATGCGTACCCCAGAAAATTTTGTTAATGGATGTCAAAGTAAAGTATGGATGTAAAGTATGGATAGTTCTAAAAAAAATGCACAAGGCAAATTTCAACTTTACGTAGACAGTGATGCTGCCCCATTGTCAAAAGAATTATTGCAATAGTATTTATACTATATCAAAATATAAATATTACAGAAATTATTTCTTACGATGTACATTTTAATAAATTAAAACTTACTCAACACTTGACTACATATCGATCGCATGGGTTAGATGCTATAGTACGTCGTGTACACTCCTCATAAAATATGAACTGATAAGGTGTTTGTGGTACCACTTGATACCCCAGATCCAGAAACCATAACGATAATATTTCCTTTAATAGCTAAATTATTTTTTAGCGCTGTAGCTTTACCTATGCGATAAAAATCATCAGAAGAATTAATTTTATCTATAAGCTTACAAGTAATTCCCTTACTTAAGAGTAAATGACGGGCTGTAAAAGTGTTAGTTGTTAGTGCTAAAATTTCTGATTTGGGAAAATATTGACGTATATATTTAGCAGATTTCCCACTTTCTGTAGCTACTACAATAAGCGGTGATTCTAGTTTTTCTGCAGTTTCAACAGCTCCACGGCAAATTGCTTCAGTAATACACAATTTACTGATATTATTGATACGACTAGATAGCATCCTATCTGTTCTATTACATATTTTAGCCATAATAGTAACTGATTCAAGTGGATATTTTCCTTTTGCACTTTCTCCAGAGAGCATAACAGCATCAGTGCCATCTAAAATTGCATTAGCAACGTCACCAGCTTCTGCTCGTGTGGGACGAGGATTTTTAATCATAGAATCAAGCATTTGTGTTGCAGTAATTACAACCTTACGTGCCTTATTACACTTTGCTATTATCATCTTTTGCGCAAAAATAACTTCTTCAACTGGAATTTCAACACCAAGATCACCGCGAGCTACCATTATACCATCAGATTCTTCAAGAATTTTATCAAAATTATCTAAACCTTCTTGGTTTTCAATTTTAGATATGATCTGAATATGTTCACCTCCGTGTTGCTTAAGATGTACACGAATTTTTCGCACATCAGATTGTTTACGAATAAATGAAGCTGCAATAAAATCTACTCCTTGTTTGCATCCAAAAATTAAGTCACTTTTATCTTTCTCTGACAATGCTGGTAGAGCAAGAGACACACCAGGAAGATTAATACCTTTATTTTCACCAAGATCACCATTGTTTAATACTTGGCACAATACTTGATCCTGCAATATCTCTATAACGTTCATACATAAAAGACCATCATCTACTAATACAGTATTTCCTACTTTTAGATCTTGATTAAATCCAGAATAAGTTACTGCTACACGCTTACTATTGCCGATAACATTTTGATCTGTAGTAAAAGTAAATATTTGGCCGGCACTCAACGAAACATCTTTACCATTTTCTAGCTTCATAGTACGAATTTCAGGTCCTTTAGTATCAAGCATAATAGCAGCCTGTAAGGCTGTTTTATTTAATACTGCACGCAGATTTTTAATTTTTTTCTCGTGTTCATCATAGTTTCCATGAGAAAAATTAAGACGCATTACATTCATCCCTGCGTTAAGAAGGCTTGATAATACTTCTTCAGAGTCTGTTTTAGGACCGATAGTACAAACTATTTTAGTTTTTTTCATAATGTAAATTTCTATAATTTGTGATAAGTTTATTTGCTATATTTTTGTATTAAACAGTACTTAAACAGTACTAGTACCGTACCTGCAACTAAAAATATAAATGTATTTTTGAAAACCAATTTTTATTATTGATATTGCTTATGCTTCAAAAAATAAACTTAATTTTTTTAAAAAAAACTTGCGTCCGAGTGGAATCGAACCACTGACCACCACCATGTCAAGGTGACACTCTAACCAACTGAGCTACGGACGCATCTAAAGATAAACTTTAAAAGTTAATTAAAATAATTTTTTAAGCATTACAAGAGTAAATTACTTCTACTTTTTATTTTATACGCTAATAACTGATTATGCTATATATTAACTAAATATCTATATTTTCTGCTTTTAATGCATTTTCTTGAATAAACATGCGCCGGGGCTCTACTGTATCTCCCATCAGCGTGTTAAAAAGCTGATCAGCTGCAATTACATCATTAATTGTAACACGTAACATGCAACGTCTTCTTGGATCCATGGTGGTTTCCCATAACTGTTTTGGATTCATTTCACCTAGTCCTTTATAGCGCTGGATTACTAGTCCTCTACGCGATTCTTTTATTAACCATTCGAATGCCTGTTCAAAACTATTTATTTGCTGATATCGATCACCACGCTTAATAAAAGCATCTATCTTGATAAGATTATCTAGTTTTTTTCCAATATTTTTTAGTTTTAAATACTCATTACTGTTAATAAAATCATAACCTAGTATGTAATCTGTATCTACACCATTAGTACGTATTCGTAATATTGGCTCAAATAACTGAGATTCGTAATTTTTTTTAACTTCAAAATTATAAATACTGCCATGCTTATTGTTATTCTTTAATATTTGTACTAGAGATTCAATCCAGAATATAACTTTATTTTTTTGATTTAGGTGTTCTTTAGTTAACACCTGATGGTAAATTAAGCTGTAAAGAAGCAAACTTGGAAAACGTTGTTCTATACGTTCTATCATCTTTTGTATACCATAATACTCAGTAACTAAATTTTCTAGATTTTTACCTTTTATAACTATTTTAGGTGAATTAGCATATAGTGTGGCACCATGCACTGCCATGGCTATCATATAACGATCCATGTCCTCATGATCTTTGAAATATTGTTCTTTTTTGCCATTTTTTACTTTATATAGTGGCGGTTGTGCAATAAATACATGACCTTGCTCAATAATTTTAGGCATTTGACGATAAAAAAAGGTCAATAACAAAGTGCGAATATGTGAGCCATCGACATCAGCATCGGTCATTATAATGATATTGTGATAACGCAACTTATCTTGATTATATTCTTCTTTGCCTATACCACATCCTAGAGCAGTTATCAGCGTAGTTACTTCTTGAGAAGATAAAATTTTCTCAAAACGAGCTTTTTCAGCATTAAGAATTTTTCCTTTTAGAGGTAATATCGCTTGATTTTTACGGTTACGTCCCTGCTTAGCTGAACCTCCAGCTGAATCACCTTCTACTAAGTAAAGTTCAGATAGTGCAGGATCTTGTTCTTGGCAGTCAGCAAGTTTACCAGGTAATCCAGATATGTCTATTATGGCACCTTTACGACGAGTTATTTCACGTGCTTTACGAGCAGCTTCACGAGCTCGAGCTGAGTCAATAATTTTTTCTACTATTATTTTAGCATCATTTGGATTTTCCAGTAAAAATTCAAAAAGTCTATCATTTATTAATGATTCAACGGCAGCTTTTACCTCTGAAGAAACTAATTTGTTTTTTGTTTGTGAAGAAAATTTAGGATCTGATAATTTAACTGAAATTATTGCTATAATACCTTCACGTATATCCTCTCCAGTAACGTTAATTTTAGCTTTTTTGCTGTAGCCTTCTTTATCCAGATAATAGTTTATTGTACGTGTCATAGCAGTACGAAATCCAGCAAGATGAGTGCCACCGTCTTGTTGGGGAATATTATTAGTAAAGCAGTAGATATTTTCTTGAAAGCTATCGTTCCATTGCAATGCAATTTCCACACTAATATTGTCTTTTTCAGTAGAAAAATAAAAAATATTAGGATGAATAGAAATTTTATTCTTATTCAGACTTTCTATAAAAGATTTGATTCCTCCTTCGTAATGGAAATGATCTTCTTTATAATTTCTTTTATCGCACAATCGTATAGATATTCCAGAATTTAGAAAAGACAATTCTCGCAACCTTTTAGCTAAAATTTCATATTGAAATTCTGTCTTATTAGTAAAGGTATCAAAACTTGGCCAAAATCTTACTATTGTACCAGTATGATCAGTTTTTCCTACTATTTTTAGTGGAAATTGTGGAACTCCATTATGATAAATTTGTTGATATATTTTTCCTTCTCTTTTTATTATAAGCTCAAGTTTTTGAGATAGAGCATTTACTACAGATATACCCACTCCGTGTAAACCTCCTGATACTTTATAAGATTTATCATCGAATTTGCCTCCGGCATGCAGCATAGTCATTATAACTTCTGCTGCAGATATTCCTTCTTCTTCATGTATGCCTGTTGGAATACCTCTTCCATCATCATGAACAGAAATTGAATTACCTTCGTGAATCACAACTACTATTTCTTTACAAAAACCAGCAAGTGCTTCGTCGATAGCATTGTCTACAACTTCAAATACCATATGATGTAAACCAGTACCATCATCAGTATCACCGATATACATACCAGGACGTTTACGTACTGCATCCAAACCTTTAAGTACTTTAATACTTGAAGACGTATAATAATTACACATTAAAATTTCCTGTTTATATCAAATATTTAAAAAATATTATTACATAATATTATGCTGATAAGTATATTATAATATTTAAATAAAAATTTAAAATATATAGTAACCTAATTTTAAAATACACAACGTAAAAATGGATAATTTTAAAAATTTATTTTAACTGTGAATCTTTAATCATAGCCTCTACTTGTTCTAGTTTAATACGAATAAATAATCTCTTAAAGTTATTTATACGATGTGACAATAATGGTTCAGAAATAGCATCCCAGGTCAGGGAAGTTGCTAAAAATAATTCTGCTCGTGTTACTAACGAAGGAAGTACTGGCTTCAAATATGTCATCAAAACTCTAAATAATTGAATACCCATTGAACATATGGATTGCAGATCTCTATTGCGTCCTTTCTGTTTCGCTATTACCCAAGGTACCTTTTTATCTACATAACGATTAGCCAAATCTGCTAAATTCATAATTTTACGAATTGCGTGGCTAGTTTCGCGGTTACTAAAATCTTGACCAATATATTTTGCTGCATTAACAAAGGTCGCATATAGTACCGGGTCATCTATAGTAGCAGCTAATTGTCCGTTAAAATATTTATTTATAAATACAGCATTGCGTGATGCAATATTTACAACTTTATTAACAATATCTGCATTTACTCGTAGTACAAAATCTTTCATATTTAAATCGATGTCATTGATATTTGATGACATTTTAGTAGCATAAAAATAACGAAGACAGTCTGCATCAAAATATGTTAAATAAGTGCTAGCTTTGATAAAAGTGCCCCTTGATTTTGACATTTTATAGCCGTTTACAGTTACATATCCGTGTACTAATAAATTAGTTGGTTTACGAAAATTACTACCTTCTAATATAGCTGGCCAGAATAAACTATGAAAATAGACAATATCTTTACCAATAAAATGGTAAAGCTCAGCTTGAGAATCTTCCTTCCAAAATTCATCAAAACATATATTTTTATTTTTTTTACAAAAATTTTTAAAAGCACTCATATAGCCAATAGGGGCATCTAACCAGACATATAAATATTTTCCAGGAGCATCAGGGACTTCAAAACCAAAATATGGTGCGTCACGGGAAATATCCCATTGCTGTAATCCTGATTCAAACCATTCCTGAACTTTATTGGCTACTGGCTCTTGAAGAGCTCCTGAACGAGTCCAAGTATTTAGCATATTGCTAAAAACAGGTAAATCGAAAAAAAAGTGTTTTGATTCACGCATTACTGGTTTGGCACCGGAAACTACAGATTTAGGATTGATAAGTTCTATTGAGTTATAGGTAGCACCACAAATCTCACAGTTATCTCCATATTGATCTGGAGAATTGCATTTTGGACATCTACCTTTTACAAAACGATCTGGCAAAAACATAGATTTTTCTATATCAAATAGCTGTAAAATAAATCTAGATTTAATTAAATTCTTTTTTTTAAGTCGCTGATAAATAAGTGTAGAGAATTGCAAATTCTCTTCGCTATGAGTTGAATGGTAATTATCATAACTAATACTAAAGTCTGCTAAATCTTTTTTGTGCTCTAAGTTTATTGCGTTAATCATCTCTTCAGGAGTAATACCCATTTGCTGTGCTTTAAGCATAATTGGTGTTCCGTGAGCGTCATCAGCACAAATAAAATAAACTTGATTGCCACGCATTCTCTGATAACGAACCCAGATATCAGCTTGTATATGTTCAAAAATATGTCCAATATGGATAGAACCATTAGCATAAGGTAAAGCACAGGTTACCAATATTTTTTTCGCAATTTCATTCATAATAAAATTCGCTTTAAGTATTTAAATATTTGCTTATATTTACTAAATTAAAATGTACTATTTAAAATATAAGCTGCAGTTGCAGGTAAAATAATTTAATGTTAATATAAAATATCATGGTAACAACAATTATGTTGTATTTACTAAAATTTGTTTTTTTTTACTAAAAATAGTATCAAAATAGTATCTGCAACTAATTAGCTGACTATCCCAAAAAGGACTCTATTTAAAATATTCAGTAATTTTTTACCAAAGCATAGGAAATGCATTTGGATATAATAATAACTACTCCATCAAGCAGGGATGCTTAATGGTCGTTAATTAGAAAATTAATTATGACAGAATCATTTGCTCAAATATTTGAAGAATTTATTAAAAAAATTGAAACTCGTCCTGGTTCTATTATTCGTGGAAAGGTTGTATCAATTGCGAAAGACGTTGTTCTAATTGACGCTGGTCTCAAATCTGAATCAACTATTCCTGTTGAACAATTTCTTGACTCTCAGGGTAAATTAGAAATTAAAATAGGCGATCAAGTTGACGTTACTCTAGATGCAGTAGCAGATGGTTTTGGTAAAACTATCTTATCCCGTGAAAAAGCAAAAAGACATGAATCATGGTTAATGCTAGAAAAAGCGTACAAAGAAGTTACGAACGTCATTGGTGTAATTAATGGAAAAGTAAAAGGTGGGTTTACTGTAGAATTAAACGGTATTCGTGCTTTTTTACCTGGTTCTTTAGTAGACGTGCGTCCTATTCGAGATAACCTTCCTTTGGAAGGAAGAGAGCTTGATTTTAAAATCATTAAATTAGATCATAAACGTAACAATGTTGTTGTTTCGCGACGTGCAGTTATTGAATTGGAAAATGGTGCGGATAGAGATATTCTGTTAGAAAATTTGCATGAAGGTAAGGAAGTTAAAGGTATCGTAAAAAACTTAACTGATTATGGTGCTTTTGTTGATTTAGGTGGTATTGATGGTCTACTGCACATTACAGATATGGCTTGGAAACGTGTTAAGCATCCTAAAGAAATAGTAAATATTGGAGATGAAATATCTGTTAAAGTGTTAAAATTTGATCGTGATCGTACTAGAGTATCATTAGGTATGAAACAGTTAATTGAAAATCCTTGGGTTGCTATTGCAAAACGTTATCAAGAAGGTACTCGTTTGAATGGCCGCGTAACTAACCTAACTGACTACGGATGCTTCGTTGAAATTGAAGAAGGAATTGAAGGACTAGTGCATGTTTCTGAAATGGACTGGACTAATAAAAATATTCATCCATCTAAAATGGTTAATGTAGGAGAATTGGTAGAAGTAATAGTTTTGGATATCGACGAAGAACGTCATCGTATTTCTTTAGGATTAAAACAATGTAAAATTAATCCTTGGCAGCAATTCGCTGAAACCTTCAATAAAGGTGACCGTGTTGAAGGTAAAATAAAATCAATTACTGATTTTGGCATATTTATCGGCCTAAAAGGTGGTATCGACGGGTTAGTTCATTTATCTGATATTTCATGGAATATAACCGGAGAAGAAGCTATACATAATTATAAAAAAGGTGATGAAATTGCAGCTATAGTTCTACAGGTTGACGCTGAACGTGAACGTATTTCTTTAGGAATAAAACAACTAGCTGAAGATCAATTCAATAATTATTTATCTTTAAATAAGAAAGGTGCTATCGTTACTGGTAAAATAGTAGCAGTTGATACTAATAAAGATATTACAGTTGTTGAATTAGCAAATGGAGTAGAAGGTTATCTACAATTATCTGAAATTTTTCGTAACCAAGAAAAATCACTAATAGTTGGAGATAATATAGAAGTAAAATTGATTGGTATCGATCGAAAGAATAGAGTTATCAGTCTATCAACTGAAGTTGATAAGAAAAAAAACATCAGTAAAAAACAAGAAGAAAATTTTTCAAATGCAATGACTGAAGCTTTTAAAGCAGCTACTAAAAGTTAATAATAACTTAAGCTAATTCTATGTAGTGCTTCAATAGGAGTGCACTCCAAGAGTGTAAGCTAGAGCTAATGAGCTAATAAATTTTATGTATAATGTATACATCACTGGCGCGTGATATAAATTTTCTAGAAAATTAAATTACTGCATGCAAATCTATTGCAAATCTATCTAGATGCTAAAAAATCGCGGCAAAAGTAGATGCAGCAATTAATTTTTTTTAAAATGCTACAAAAATAACATCAGTATTGCATTGAACTACAAAAGTTCACTTAATTTTAAGTATTAGTTAAGTTAATTAGTATTTTTTCTATCTTTGAATAAATTTAATTTTATCTACTACGAAATACAATACGTCCTTTGCTTAAATCGTATGGTGTCAACTCTACGGTAACTTTATCTCCTGTTAAAATACGAATATAGTTTTTACGTATTTTACCAGATATATGAGCTGATACTACATGTCCATTTTCTAATTTAACACGGAACATGGTATTAGGCAAAGTTTCTAGTACTGTACCTTGCATTTCAATATTATCTTCTTTAGACATATAATCCTCTAATTAGAATTAATTTATATTATTATAAATTTTTTATGAACTCAGCCTACTAGGCGGAGATTTATTTTATACTATACCTCCGGCAAAATGATAATTATAATAACGGCCGCGCTGTTCCATTAATTCCTTATGGCTACCTTTTTCAATAAAGGTACCTCTATCCATAATATAAATACGATCTAAATTTTCTAATTCCTGAAGCCTATGGGTAACCATTATTAACGTGCGTCCTTTGCCCAGTTTAATTAGAAGCTGTAAAATTTGCTTTTCGGTAACTACATCAAGGCCATATGTGGGCTCATCTAGCAACCATAGCGGAGCTTCATGTAGAAGAATACGGGCGATTCCTATGCGGAGGTGTTCACCTCCTGAAAGAGATCTACCGCCATCTCCAAGCCATAGGTTTAATCCTTTGTTTTTAAGAAGTTTTTCTAATCCTACCAAATTCAATATGGTACATATTTTTTCATCATTAACATATGGAGCTGCCAAAAGAAGATTATCTCTTAATGTAGCGCTAAAAATATAAACTCGCTGAGGTACCACTGCAGTCATTGCGCGTAGCGCGCTTTCGCTCCACTGTGGTAACGGTATTCCATTAAACGTGATATATCCTTTTTGTGGATCCCAAGCTCGAGTCAATAATTGCAACATAGTTGATTTACCACTACCAGTATGGCCTAGTAAAGCAATATGTTCTCCAGCAGCAACATTTATCGACAAATTATTAATTGCTGGTACTTTATGCTGTGGATATTTAAAATATAATTTGTGAGCACTAAAAGTAACACTAGTAGCTGGTACTGGACCTCTATGAGGAAAAACTACATTTGGAAGTTGGTTAATAAGTATATTAAGGCGTACAGCAGATGCTATTACTTGTCCCAGATATTGAAAAGCACCTGCTACCGGAACTATGGCCTCAAATACCGAAAGTGTCGCGAAAAAGAACAGAGCAATAAGCTCTCTAAACGAATCATTTATAACACTACCAGCAGAAATCCACAATACAAATGTCAATGTTAGGCCAGTTAATAACTGGAGCACACTTTGTGCGCAAGCACCTATACTACTTTGACAACTCTGATGTATTTGCCATTTTTTTTCAGTATTATCTAGTTTGTTTCGATAGCGTTCTACGGCGCCATACACGGTAAGTTCAGCATTGCTAGAAAGCAATGTGTTAAGTTGCTGACGATAATTGTCACGAAAAATGGTTATTAATTCTCCTACACTTTTTACGTAACGATAAAAAAGTAGAGAAAATAGCACCAAGATACCCAATGTTAATATACCCAGTGTCAAGCTAAATTTTGGGTATAAAAGATATAGAATAGAAGTTACTGCTAATATAACAACTACCGCTACAGCTATCGGTGAAATAACTCGTAAATAAAGATTATCTAGAGTATCCACATCGCTTACCAAGCGGTTGAGTAATTCTGTTCGTTGAAAATGATTACTTGCACTAGGAAAAAGTGGTAAAATACGAATAAAAGTATAAATTCTTAAATATTTTAATACGTTGAAGGTAGCGTCGTGGGTAACAACTCGCTCTGTCCAGCGGCAAGTTGTGCGGATAATTGCAGCGATGCGCATACCTGCAGCAGGTAACATGTAGTTAAAATTTCCAACTATACCAGCCGTAGCTGCACTAGCTAAAAACCATCCTGATACAGTTAACAGACATATATGAGCAAATAAAGTAACAATTGTAAGTAAAAAACCCAAAAAAAATTGTTTTAATCGACGATGTAAAAAAAATAAATAAGGAAGTAAAACGCGCATATTTAGTGAAAAGTAATTTAAAAATCAGCTATTTTTCCAGTAGTGCTTACTAAATTGGTATAATTACCTTGGTGTTCTATAATACCATTATTCATCACCCAAATACTGTCAAAATAATTTATTAGATGTAGTTTATGTGTTACTAAAATCGTAGTCTGACGTAGCATAGTTTTTTCCAAAGTATTAATTATCAGTCTTTCGCTATGTATATCAAGACTAGCAGTAGGTTCGTCTAATAATAATAATCTAGGTATACGAATCAAAGCTCGTGCCAAAGCTACACGCTGTGCTTGTCCAAAAGATAGAAGACTTGCGTCTTCCCCTACAGAGCTATTTATACCATCTGATAGTGATATAAGTAAATCATCCAAATAAGTATCATTAACTACTTGCATTAACTGCAAATCATCTGCATCTGGAGCTCCCAGTAAAATATTATCACGTACAGTTATTGCCGGCAATAATGGATTTTGACTGACCCAGCTTAACTGTTTACGCCAAAGAAGTGGCGCTAGTTCGCGAAGTTCTATTCCGTTGACCAGTATAGAGCCTCTATATGGTAAAAAACCTAGTAATACTTTTAATAAAGAACTTTTTCCGGCACCGCTAGTACCTATGATAGCTATACGTTGTCCAGCTTTAACTGAAAAATTAAGCGGTCCAGCCAGTTTATTTCCATTAGGAGCTAGTATCCATAAATCACGAGCAATCAAATTGATAGGACCAGAAACAGGAATTTTATTTCCTATTACTTTATCATAATCATCTTCTAAAAAATATACTAATGATTCAGCTGCACCTACTGCCTTAGCCTTAGCATGATAAAAATTACCTAAATCTCGTAATGGTTGAAAGAATTCAGGGGCTAGTATTAGCACTAAAAATCCATCGAATAGCGTTATTTTTTTGCTGTAGCTACCTAAATTTAGTTTTCCTAAATAAGAGAAACCGAAATAAACTGCTAAAATAGCGATAAATATCGAAGAAAAAAATTCCAATACTCCTGATGATAGAAAAGCTAACCTTAATACTTCCATAGTGCGCTGACGAAATTTTTCAGTAAGACGGCAAATATTATTTTTTTCTGATTTTGCATTAAAAAAAATCCTGATGGTTTCTAACCCACGTAGACGATCAAGAAAATATCCAGATAAATGCTCTAAAGCTAAAAAATTACGTCTATTTGCTTCAGCAGCACCTGTACCTACCAAAAACATAAATAGTGGAATCATAGGTGCTGTAATAAATAGTATTAAACCTGATATCCAATTAATAGGAAAAATTACAATAAGAATCATGAAAGGCACTATTGCTGATATAAATATTTGTGGTAAATATCGAGCATAAAAATCTTGCATATTTTCTATTTGCTCAAGCAACATGCTAATCCAACTACCTGTTTTTTTTCTCTGGATCCATGCATGTCCTAGACGCTCAAACTGATCTAAAATTTGAGCACGTATTTTACGACGCAATAAACTACCAGCAATAAAACCTATACGTTCATGAACATAATTAACTACAGCGCGAAACGCAAATAACGTTACTAACGCAATAAAAAATTCTTTTAAATTAGAACGTTGAGTGCGATCTATAATCAATGCTTGTAGTAAAAAAGATAAAATATAAGAATGAGCAATAATAATTAATGCTCTTATTATTCCAAATAATATAGAAAGTTGTAGCCATCCTTTTATACGCTTACTTTGCAAGTTTAACCAATGTATAAGTATTTTTTGTCTACTATTATTCATTAAATTTATTTTTTAGATTAAAGTTCAAAGTAAATTATCATAAGTTTAATTTTTTCTAATATTATACCTTAATCTATCTTATTAAGATAACGCTCTGCGTCTAATGCAGCCATACATCCGGTACCAGCAGATGTAATAGCCTGGCCATAATTAGGATCTATAACGTCTCCAGCTGCAAAAACACCGGGAATAGAAGTAGAAGTAGCGTTACCGTTAATACCAGATTGGACACGTAGATAACCGTTTTTATGCAATACAAGTTGCGATCCGAAAATAGCTGTATTCGGGCTATGACCAATAGCGATAAATACACCAGAAACTTCAATATATTCATGCTTATTAGCGTTTATATCTTTTATGTATACACCTGTTACGCCCCTTTCGTTACCTAATATTTCTTTTATTATACTATTTTTATGCAATACTATATTATTGTTATTGACTTTATTCATTAGTCGGTCAAGACTAATTTTTTCAGAATTGAAAATATTGCCACGGTGGATTAAATGCACTTTTTCTGCAATCTTAGATAGATAAAGAGATTCCTCAACAGCGGTATTCCCCCCTCCAACTACAGCTACTTTTTTGTTACGGTAAAAAAATCCATCGCAGGTAGCGCAAGTAGAAACTCCTTTACCTTTATAAGCTTCTTCAGAAGGGAGGCCAAGATAGCGTGCTGAAGATCCAGTAGCGATAATAAGTGCCTGACATGTATATTCCTCTTTATCGCCAATAAGAAAAAAAGGAGATTTATGTAAATCTACTTCAGTAATGTAGTCAGAAATAATTTCTGTGTTAAATTTTTTGGCATGTACGTACATACGATCCATTAGCAAGGGACCAGTTAACAATTCGTGTTCTCCAGGCCAATTTTCTATCTCAGAAGTTGTTGTTAGCTGTCCTCCTTGTTCCATACCAGTAATTAGAACAGGATTTAAATTAGCACGTGCAGCATATATTGCTGCTGTATACCCTGCTGGTCCTGAACCCAATATTAGTAATTTACTGTTTTTCATCGTATATATATTTTCCAAATATCAAATTTAACAAAGTTGTAAGTACATTAAAGAAAATAAATTCATAGAAATCCTTTTCAAGTTTTTTCAAAAAAACTATTAGTTCACATTTATTTTTATTATACCGTAAAATATATTATAATTTTCCAAATGTAAATTATAAATTTTACACTAAAATAAGGTATAAATTTGGATGACTAGCGTTAGGGTAAAACAATATTGACAAAGGTAATTAGAATAATAAAATAGCTAACTAAGCTATATAAGCTAACTAAGCTATATATAATAGCATTATCTAAATTAAATTTAGGTAAAATTAAATTTAGGTAATTTTCCTCCTACAATAGGGATAATATGCTTGATCCTAATCTACTGCGTAGTAATAAGCTTAATACTGTTACTAAAAAATTAGCTCTTAGAAAATTTAAAATAGATGTAGTAGCACTGCGTAAACAGGAAGAGCACCGTAAATTGTTCCAAATTAAAATGGAAAAACTACAAGCTAAACGTAATGCACTTTCTAAGAAGATAGGCTTCGAAAAGTTACGTGGAGAAGATATTAAGCTACTGTGCCAAGAAGTAAATGATCTTGATGAACAATTAAGCACTGCTAAATATGAACTAAAAGCATTACAAGAATCAATAAGTAACTACGCACTTTCTTTGCCTAATATTCCCGCAGATGAGGTGCCTGATGGCAGACAAGAAAAAAATAATAAAGAAGTTTTACGTTGGGGAAAACCAAAAAATTATGATTTTAACATTAGAGATCATGTAGAACTTGGCAAAGTTGTGGAAGGTTTTGATTTTTCTGCAGCAGTAAAGCTAACTGGTACACGTTTTGTAGTAATGCGTGGTAAAATTGCACAATTACATCGTGCGCTGACCCAGTTTATGTTAGATTTACATACCGAACAGCACGGATATATAGAATATTATCTTCCTTATATAGTTAATAAGTTTTCACTTTATGGCACAGGTCAATTGCCAAAATTTTCTAAAGATCTATTCTATGTACAGTCATTAAACGAAGAAATAGAGAAAAAATCCTATGCATTAATACCAACAGCAGAAGTACCGCTAACTAATCTACTACGTAACCAAATAATTGAAGAAGACGCGCTTCCACTTAAGATGACTGCCCATACGCCGTGCTTTCGTTCTGAAGCTGGATCTTACGGACGTGATAATAGGGGACTTATTCGTATGCATCAGTTTGAAAAAGTTGAAATCATGCAGGTGGTGAAACCAGAGCAGTCTATGCAGGCGCTAGAAGAAATAACCGGACATGCTGAAAAAGTACTACAACTGCTGCAGCTTCCATATCGAAAAATACTGCTAAGTACCGTTGATATGAGTTTTGCATCTTGTAAAACATATGATTTAGAAGTATGGCTTCCAGCACAAAATACCTATAGAGAAATATCTTCGTGTTCGAATATCGGTGATTTTCAAGCGCGACGAATTTTAGCACGCTATCGAAGCAAGAAGGATAATAAGCTGCAACTTGTACATACATTAAACGGCTCTGGACTTGCTGTTGGCCGCACCCTAGTAGCTGTACTTGAAAATTATCAGCTATCTGATGGAAGGATTGAAATTCCTTCGATAATTAGGCCCTATATGGGCTGTATAACCCATATCAACAACTAAATAGCTTATTTTTTTATTCCTCGATCGCTAAACGTATTTTTTTCATTGCATTTTTTTCAAGTTGACGCACACGTTCTGCTGAAATACCATACTTGTAGGCTAATGATTGCAGGGTACTTTTATTAGTATCATCTAACCAACGCGCACGTATGATGTTACGGCTTCGCTCATCAAGTGCTCTTAGAGCTATACTTAACTTATCAACAGCATGATTGTCCCAATTAGCCTCTTCAATGCTATCAGCAAAATCAGATGATTTATCATGTAAATAAAGTAAGGGAGCAATAGTATGTCCTTCTGAATTTTCATCTTCTGGTGTTGGATCAAAAGCTATGTCTTGATCAGCCATACGGGACTCCATTTCACGAACATCTTTGCTAGATACGCCTAGCTCTTTTGCTACCATTTCTACTTCTTTTTGGTTAAACCAACCTAATCTAGGTTTAGTTTTACGCAGATTAAAGAATAGTTTGCGCTGTGCTTTAGTAGTCGCTATTTTTACAATACGCCAGTTGCGCAATACGTATTCGTGAATTTCAGCTTTAATCCAATGAACTACAAATGAAACCAAACGCACCCCTACTTTGGGGTTAAAACGTCTAACTGCTTTCATTAAACCGATATTTCCTTCCTGGATTAAATCAGCTTGAGGTAGGCCATATCCTGAATAATTACGTGCAATATGAATAACAAAACGCAAATGTGACAATATTAGTTGCTTTGCAGCCTCTAAATCGCTATGATAGTGAAACCTTTCCGCCAACTCTAGTTCTTCTTTTGCTGTTAACATTGGATAAGCATTAGCAGTCCTAACATAGTATTCTAAACTTCCCTGGGGAACATAAGCTAAAATTTGCATATATTTAATCATTTATGACCTCTAACTAGTAGAAAAGCCGCTTTTGCATTACGCTAAATCTTAGTTCTTAATAATTTTTTTGCAACTATTATATATATAAAAATATTATCTAGGTGTAAACTTGTATATGTAAACTTAATCTAATCAATTTTAAGATTAAACCTGGTATAGATACCACGGTATAGATACCACTATGTAGTTGAACCAGGATAAATCAATATTTTATTTTTAACGTAAAATGGCGTTAATTTTTAGTAAAATTTCATGTAAAATAAAAAATTTTATCTGAATTTTTCATTTTTTTTGATATAATTATCATACAATTTAAATCATACAATTATCATACAATTTAAATCATACAATTTAATTGTATATTTATATAATTTGATTTTTAAAAAAAATAAAAAATTTACTAATAATTGTCCTACTGGAATAATTCGTATTATTGGTGGTATGTGGCGTGGTAGTAAAATTTTAGTGCCAAATAGGACAGCTTTGCGACCTACTCCTAACAGAGTACGGGAAACTTTATTTAATTGGTTAGCGCCGTTTATTAGGGGGGCACACTGTCTAGATTGTTTCGCTGGAAGCGGGGCTTTGGGCATAGAGGCATTATCTCGTGCTGCTGCTAGCGTAACACTAATTGAGCAAGATAGATTAATTAGTCAACAACTTTTAAATAAGTTGCAACTATTACAGACAAAACAAGCGCAGGTTATCACTACAGATACCAATTTGTGGCTAGCACATTCATCAGATGCTAATAAGTTTGATATTGTTTTTATTGATCCTCCATTTAATCAGGGTATGATATCTAAAACCGTAGCTTTTCTAGAGTATTACAATCATCTTGCAAAAAAATCTTGGATTTACATCGAAACTGAAAAAAAAGGTACCTATTCTATACCCATTAATTGGAAAATATATAAGGAAAAGGTTGCAGGAAAAGTAGCATACAGGCTATATTTACGTACATAAACTTTAGCTTAACAGCTGAATAATATTTCAATGAAATATTGCTTATAGTTTTATGCTATTTTTTTATTAATTTTCGTCTAACTATTATTTAAGTTCAGAGAACAATAAAATGATCATAAATAAAATACCAAAAATTAAAAATTTACCAGAAGATATTTATGTAATTATTGAAATTCCAGCCAATGCTGATCCTATTAAATACGAAATTGATAAGGAAAGCGGCGCTCTATTTGTAGAACGTTTTCTGTATGCAACGATGTTTTATCCATGCAATTATGGATATATTAACCATACCTTATCTCTAGATGGGGATCCAGTAGACGTGTTAGTACCGACCCCATATCCGCTGCAGCCAGGATCTGTAATTAAGAGTCGCCCGGTAGGGATACTAAAAATGACAGATGAATTAGGTGAAGATTCTAAAATTGTTGCTGTACCGCATTCTAAGATATCAAAAGAATATGAACACATCAAGGATATTGATAATTTTCCATCACTCCTGAAAGAACAAATTATACATTTTTTCGAACACTATAAAGATATTGAAAAAGGTAAATGGGTAAAGATTTTAGGTTGGGATAATGCTGAAGCAGCTAAAAAAGAAATATTAAATTCATTAGAACGTGCTATAAAAATTAAAAAAATTTAAAAAATTGCTGATTATAGGCGCTGCTTTAATTTTAAAATTTAAAAATTTAGCCTTTACGTATTAAAAATTTAGCATATTTTAAAGGTCAGTTGTGGAAGTTTACAATATACTAAAAAATTTAAATTATAAACAACGGAAAGCAGTTACTGCACCTAAAGGGAATTTTTTGGTGCTAGCAGGTGCTGGAAGCGGTAAAACTAAAGTTTTGGTACATCGTATAGCCTGGTTAATATCTGTTAAAAAATGTTCTCCATATTCAGTAATTGCAGCAACATTTACTAACAAAGCAGCTGTTAAAATGCTAAATTGTATCGAATACCTTCTAAGTACTAGACACAATAGCATGTGTATTGGCACTTTTCATGGATTAGCTTACCGCTTGTTGCGTTCCCACTATCAGGATGCTAACCTTCCGCAAAATTTTAAGATTATCGATAGCGAAGATCAGCTAAGATTATTAAAACGCATTATTCGCGAAATGAATCTAGATGATAAAAAGTGGACACCTATTCAAGCAAGGTGGTATATAGACAAAAAAAAAGATGAAGGTTTACGCCCTAAAAAAGATTACGGTAACTCGGTTGAAGCTACTTTGCAAGATATTTATCAAATATATCAAGAAACATGCGATCGTACCGGGATAGTAGATTTTGCTGAATTAATGTTGCGATCATATGAATTATGGATAAATAAACAACATATTCTTAATTATTATCGTAATCGATTTACTAATATTTTAGTAGATGAATTTCAGGATATGAATAAAATTCAGTATGAATGGATTAAGATATTAGTTAGTAATAACAGTAATATAATGATCGTTGGTGATGATGATCAGTCTATTTATGGCTGGCGTGGAGCTAATATAAAAAATATTCAGCGATTTATTTATGATTTTTCTAATGCAAAGATAATACGATTAGAACAAAATTACCGTTCTACCAACAATATTTTGCAAGCTGCTAATACACTTATTGCTCATAATAATAGCAGATTAGGAAAGATTCTATGGACTAAAAAAATAGAAGGTGAACCAATTACACTGTATCATGCTTTTAACGAACTAGATGAAGCTAATTTTGTTGTAAATAGTATTAAGAATAATTATATACATGGTATAGATCTTAAAAAATGCGCTATTCTTTATCGAAATAATGCTCAATCACGTGTATTAGAAGAAACATTATTACAAGCTAGTCTAGCTTATAGTATTTATGGTGGTATTAGATTCTTTGAGCGTCAAGAAATTAAGGATGCACTTTCATATCTGCGACTTATCGATAACCATAATGATGATTCAGCTTATGAAAGAGTGATTAATATGCCACCTAGAGGAATCGGTGATCGTACACTAGATTTAATTAGGCTGATTTCTAAAAAGAAAAAAATAACACTTTGGCAATCTAGCAAAATATTGCTTACAGAAAATTTACTAAACAAGCGCTTAAATGCTGCACTTAGGAATTTTTTAAAATTGCTAGATAATCTAACAAAGGAAATTTCTGATTTACCGTTATATTTACAGACTGATAGAGTAATTAGAAACTCCGGTTTGTTGGAAATGTACGAAAAAGAAAAAAGCGAAAGAGGTAAGATACGTATTGAAAATCTTAAAGAACTAGTTACAGCCACCAGCCAATTTCAATTGAGCTATAATAAAAAAAATAAAGATTTAAAACCACTACAATCTTTTCTATCACACACTGTTCTAGAAGACAATAAATCAGCTAGTAGTACGAAAGATGCAGTACAATTAATGACATTGCATTCATCCAAAGGACTTGAATTTCCTTATGTTTTTATTGTAGGAATGGAAGAAGGAATGTTTCCTAACAAAAATTCAATAAAAGACAAAGAACTTCTAGAAGAAGAACGTAGATTAGCGTATGTTGGCATCACTCGTGCTATGGAGCATTTGACTATTATTTATGCAAAAAAACGCCATATAAACGGTAAAGAAGTCTGTTATAGACCTTCACGCTTTATAAGCGAATTACCATATACGTGTTTTAAAAAACATAGTTATGTAACAAAAATGAAAAATAAAAAAAATTGTAGAAATATCTAATTTTTTTCTATTGGACAGAAAATATTTCATCCTAAATTTGGTAAAGGCATAGTACTAGAAGATGGATATCATGGTGAACAAAGTTGCCTGAAGATTAATTTTAAAAATCATGGTATAAAATGGTTAGTAGCAGCTTACGCACGTCTTAAATTAGATATTTAAATCTGGATGATAAATAAAATAAATTATATATTTTTATTGCGGGAGTCGGATTTGAACCAACGACCTTCGGGTTATGAGCCCGACGAGCTACCAGACTGCTCCATCCCGCGATAAAATATAATTATAAATTATATATGATATTAATGCAATAATTTTTTATATTTTAAAAAAATATTTTATTTAATTTATATATATTATTATGTTAAGTGGTGAATTACCTTCTGTAAGGTATCATCAGTATTTAAAGTTAGAATTTCACATCCGTCTTCGGTAACAACAACTGTATGTTCGTATTGCGCAGATAGGCTACGATCTGTAGTTTTTACAGTCCAACCATCTTTCATAGTATGAATACGAAAGTCACCAGCATTTACCATAGGTTCTATAGTAAAGACCATTCCTGGTTTTAACACAATACCGCCGTCGTCTGCATCATAATGCAATACCTGTGGATATTCATGAAAATTTTTTCCTATACCATGACCGCAATATTCACGTACTACTGAAAATTTTTTTGCTTCTACGAATTGTTGTATTGCTTTACCAATAGTGCGTAAACGAATACCTGGCTTAACCATACGTATAGCTAAATAAAGGCTTTCTTTTGTTATCTGGCATAACCTTTTACCAATAATAGTTGGATTTCCGACAATAAACATCTTTGATGTATCACCGTAAAATCCTTGTTTTATTACAGCGACGTCGATATTTAAAATGTCCCCATTTTTTAGTTTGTGCTTATAGCACGGAATGCCGTGGCATACTACTTCATTCACTGAAATACAAACTGATTTTGGAAAACCATGATAGCCTAATGATGCAGAAATAGCATTCTGCTTTTGGGTTATATATTTTTTACATAAATGATCTAATTCTCCTGTACTTACACCAATTTTAATATAAGGTTTTATTATTTCTAGTACTTCTGCTGCTAGCTTTCCAGCAATACGCATTTTAGCAATATCATCAGGTTTTTTAATTAAAATGTCCATCTCTAAATCAGAATAGAGTATTTGCATAAATTGAGCACCATAAGTTATAATATTTTGAATACATATTTAGTTTAAACATAGTTTATAATATAAAATTATCATGCTAATTTTAACTAGCATAGTTCATCAATGATGCTAATTAAATACACACCACGTATCGACACATGTGTTGGGGTGCTATGATTATAATGATAAATTATTATACGTGGGAGCATAAAACTAAAATTAGAGGTTAATCATGACAACTATTTCAATGCGTATCCTATTTCATGCAGGTGTTCATTTTGGTCACCAAACTCGTTATTGGAACCCCAAAATGAAACCTTTCATTTTGGGAATTCGTAATAAAATTCATATTATCAATTTAGATAAAACATTAATCATGTTTAATGAAGCTCTAAAAGAGCTAAAAAAAATAGCTTTACGTAAAGGTAAAATTTTATTTGTTGGCACCAAAAAATCAGCAAACGAAGAAGTAAAAGAAGCAGCTAATAGTTGTAATCAATTTTTCGTAAACTACCGTTGGTTAGGTGGAATGTTGACTAATTGGAAAACGGTTCGTCAATCAATAAAACGTTTAAAAGAATTAGAAATCCAGTCTCAAGATGGTACTTTCGAAAAGATTACTAAAAAAGAGGCGTTGATACGTAGTAGAGAAAAAAATAAACTTGAAAAGAGTCTAGATGGCATAAAGGATATGGGGGGGTTACCGGATGCACTATTTGTTATAGATGCGAAACACGAACAAATTGCTATTAAAGAAGCTAATAATCTGGGAATTCCAGTTTTTGCTATTGTTGACACTAATTCTGATCCTGAGTGCGTGAATTTTATTATTCCTGGCAATGACGACGCTACCCGTGCAATTAAATTATATTTAAATGTAGTAACAACAACCATCCGTAAGGATGATTCTCAAAATCTAGTATTAGAACGTACTGGATAAAATTTTTTATAAAAATAATGGAAAATTAATGGCTAATATTACTACTGCTATGATAAAAGAAATACGTGAGCGTACTGGCATAAGCATTATGGAATGTAAAAAAGCTCTAGTTGAATCTAAGGGAGATATTGAACTAGCAATCGATAAAATGCGTAAATTAGGTAAGGTTAAAGCTGCGAAAAAAGCTGGAAGAGTTGCTACTGAAGGTATCATTCTTAATAAAATAACTCCTGATATAAAATATGGTGTTCTCATAGAGATAAACTGTGAAACTGATTTCGTTGCAAAAAATGTTGCTTTTAAAGCATTTTGTGACGAAGTTATTAATGTAGCAACAGAAGAGCGCATCATGAATATTGAAAATATCCAAACTAAATTTGAAAAAAAACGAACTGAGTTAATAGTTAAATTTGGTGAAAATATTAACATACGCCGTATTGGTATTTTAGAAGGAGACATACTAGTCTCTTACCTACACAATAATACACATATTGGTGTTATAGTTTCCGCTACCAATGCAGATATAGTTTCTGCTACCGATGTAACAACTAAAAAATTAGTGATGAAGCATGTTGCAATGCATATTGCTGCTATTAAACCAGAATATATAAAAGTTGAAGATATACCATCTAAGATGGTATATAATGAAAATAAAATTCAACTAGATATTGTAAGAAATTTAGGTTGTAAATCACAGGAAATGACCCAAAAAATTGTTGAAGGTCGTATGCGTAAGTTTTTTGAAGAGATTTGCCTAAATGATCAGTTATTTGTAATGGATCAGAGTAAAACTGTTGGTAAATTATTATGTGAATACGGTATTAAAATTAATAAATTTATACGTTTTGAAGTTGGTGAAGGTATTCAAAAAAGAATTCTATTTTGATAGTAAAAATAGGAACTAATTCAGTATAACTAAAGGTAAAGGTTAACAACGTGATTAATAAAATCTGTAAAGATGCTGAGATTAGCATGGAAAAATGCGTAGAGGCTTTTAAAAAACATATTAGTAAAATCCGCACTGGACGTGCTTCTCCGAGTTTACTTGATAGTATTCAGATTGAATATTACGGGAAAATGATGCAATTGCGTCAGCTATCTAACATTCTTACAGAAGATTCCCATACTCTATCTATCACATTATTTGATCGTACTTTAATACCAGCGGTAGAAAAGGCTATTCTAACTTCTGATTTAGGGCTGACTCCTTCTTCTACAGGAACACTCATTATAGTACCTATTCCTCCACTTACTGAAGAACGTAGACGTGCTTTGATTAAAGCAGTTAACTCAGAGGCAGAACAGTGCAGAGTGTCAGTACGTAATGTTAGACGTTATGCTAACGTTAAAATTAAATCTTTATTAAAAGATAAAATTATCGATGAAGACAATGATTATCGTTTGCAAGAAATAATTCAAAAATTGACTAATTTTTGGATTAAAAAAATAGATATTCTTCTTAAGAAAAAAGAAGAAGAATTAATGTAAATTTAATTTTTTCACTACTACTACCTATGTTAAATATCAACATATTAACCTTTTTTTTCTTTATTCTATTTTAGAAAAAAATTTTCTATCTGCTACTTTACTAAAGCAGTATTTAATTACATATTGTTGTTATCAATTTTTTTCAAAAAATTGTCTTTGATCTTGTATATGCTTATTAGTGCTTTTAAATTTCAATTGTCGATACTAAAATCTATATTTTTTTATGCTTGCGTAATCAAGTGTCCTAATGATTAAAATAAAGTTCGCTTATTAGGTATTTTAATGA
The DNA here is from genome assembly GCF_900090215.1 of secondary endosymbiont of Trabutina mannipara. Taxonomy (GTDB): domain Bacteria; phylum Pseudomonadota; class Gammaproteobacteria; order Enterobacterales; family Enterobacteriaceae; genus Mikella. Next base: position 113,557 of record NZ_LT594522.1, on the reverse strand, counting down.
TTTTGTACCACCCTTATTTTCTGCTGGAGTAGCACTCTAAAATGAGTTAAAATGAGTACTTGGTCTATATGCATTTTAATCTGATAATATCAGATTAAATTATCTAACAACGCCAATAATAGCGATGAAAAAATTGCTGCTCATAGTAGTGGCACTACTTTTAAGTAGTGTTAATAGCGCTACCGTATACGGTACAGAATACAGTGAAAATGATGCATTCGTAGTAAAAAAAATTTTTTTTGAAGGAATGCACAAAATTACCATAGATACAGCATTACTATTCATACCAATTTGTATCGGCGATATAATAACTACTGAAGATATCAGCAATACTATACGTGTTCTCTTTGCTACCGAAAATTTTGATGATGTTAGGGTATTACGTAATATAGATTCACTATTTATAAATGTAAAAGAGCGTCCTACTATTACTAAAATTACCTTTTCAGGAAATTCTTTAATAAAATATTATATGCTTAAGCAAAACCTTGATATTCAAGGTATTATAGTAGGTGATAATCTTGACAGAGCTATTATTTACCATCTAAAAAGATGGCTAGAAGATTTTTACTACAGCAACGGTAAATACAACGCTATAGTTAAAGTATTAGTTATGCCACAGTCGCTTAACTGCGTAGATATAAAGCTAGTTTTTAACGAAGGTATATCAGCAAAAGTTCAGCAAATCAACATTATTGGTAACCATAACTTTACTAAAGATAATTTAACTTCAAAATTTAAGATACGAGATAAATGGTACGTAGGTCATCGTAAATACCAAAAAAAAAATTTAGCTAAAGATTTAGAATCTATGTACAGTTTTTATCTTGATTACGGTTATGTCCGTTTTAATATTGAATCTACGCAAGTAAATTTAACTACTGATAAAAAAAACATATTTATTACAATAAATATTACCGAAGGCGCACAATATAAGTTATGCAGCACGGTAGTTAACGGTAATATGGCTGGCTACTTTTTAGAGATAGAAAATTTAACAAAAGTGCATCACTGTGAACTATATAACAACTCTAATATTAGAAAAGTAAAAGAAAAGATAAAACAATTGATGGGTAGTTACGGTTATGCCTATCCCAGCGTATTAACTCAGGTAGAAATAAAAGATGTTGATAAAACGGTTAATTTGCATATCAAAATTGACGCTGGTAAACGTTTTTACGTACGAAAAATACTATTTGAAGGCAATGACATTACAAAAGATCTAGTAATCCGTAGGGAAATACCCCAAAAAGAAGGTGTCAAATTTTGCAGTGATTTGATATATCAAGGTAAAGAACACTTAAATAGACTAGGTTATTTTGAAAAAGTGGATGTAAAAACACAGCCAGTTCCTGGTTATACTAATCAAATAGATGTAATTTATAATATTAAAGAAAGAAATACCGGCAGTATAAATATGGGTATTGGTTTAGGAACTGATAGCGGAGTTAGCTTTCATTTCGGTATTCAACAAGATAACTGGCTAGGAACTGGTAACACTGTTAGTTTAATTGGGAATAAAAATAACTATAAAAATTATGCTGAACTATCGATAAATTATCCATACTTAACAGTAAGTGGTATTAGTTTAGGAAGTAAACTATTCTATAATGATTTTATCAATGATAAGACAGATTTGTCAAACTATGATTTGCGTAGTTACGGTTTTAGTACTACTTTATGTTTTCCGATTAATAAAAAAAATTTGCTAAATATAAGTATAAATTACGTGCATAATAATCTTCTTAAGAGAGAACCTAAGGTAACAATATGGCACTACTTAAATAGTATAGGCATCAATACTAAACCTAAGATAACTACTACTAATAATAAAATAAAAAATAATTTAAGTGCCTATGATTTCTTTATCTATATCGGATTAAAATATAATAATCTAGACAATGGATACTTTCCTACTGTGGGTTTAAACGCTATATTTAACGGTAAAATTACGATGCCAGGTTCAAATAACAAATATTACAAAATAACATTTGATGCTAGTAAATATATTCCACTAAGTGAAAGCGGTAACTGGGTGCTTAAAAGCCGTGCACATATCGGATATGCTGACGGTTTTAGTGGCAATGAAGTGCCATTTTATGATAATTTCTATACTGGTGGTGCCAGTACTGTACGCGGATTTCGAAATAATACAATTGGTCCTAAAGAAGTGTATTCTAGATACAACAGTAGTAATATTAGTATTAATTATGATTATAGCGACGCTGTAGGTGGTAATGTGCTGGCTATAGCCAGCGCTGAATTTATTTTTCCTACACCTTTTTTAATAAAAAACTCATTACGAACATCACTATTTATTGATAGTGGTTCCGTTTGGAATACAGATTGGCAAAATAATAGCGCAACCTACTATGCAACTATTCCTGACTATAGTAATCCCGGTAATATCCGTATTTCTACGGGCATAGCCATGCAGTGGCTGTCGCCGCTAGGTCCTTTGTCATTCTCTTATGCTCAGCCAATTAAGAAATATGACGGAGATAAGTCAGAACAATTACAGTTTAATATTGGTAAATCATGGTAGTATTACCGGCAGAAAACATAGTTAGGCGTCGACGACTTTAATTCAAATTTATAATAATAATTTATTTATTAGCTTGTATTGTATCTTTGTTTAGCTGAAAATTTGGCAAAATTGATCTTCATTGCATCTTCAGATACATAACAGGCATCTTCAGATACATAACAGAATAGTTGAGGAGTTTATATTGAGAATTTGGTTATATGCTGCTGTACTTGCCATTACTATTCCTAATAATGCGTATGCTGCTGACAAAATAGCTGTAGTTAATATTTCTAGTATTTTCCAACAATCTCTGCATCTAAATATGATTGATAAAAAACTAGAAAATGAATTTAAAAGACGCGCCACAGAACTTCAGTTCATGGAACTAGATCTTCAAACAAAAATTAAAATTCTGAGACAGAATATTTCTCATATTAAAACAAGTGAATTTAGTACATTGGAGAAATCAGTTGTAGCCCAGCGTGAAAATTTATCTAAAAAAGCGCAAGAGTTTGAACAGGACAACCGTCGTCGTCAAACAGAAGAACGTAACAAAATTATGAGCAATATTCAGGATGCTGTTAAAAACGTTGCTATTAAAGAAGGCTATAGCGTAGTAATTGATGCTAGCGCTGTAGCTTATATCAAAAATGCTAAAGACATTACAGCTAACGTTATAAAAAACGTTAGATAAATTATGTTTTAAATTCTACTAGTTTAGCAAAGCAGCTATATGCAAAATTGTACGTTGATGGTGTTATAATTGATAATCATTGTATGGATATATTTGTTTTTTGAAAAATAAATTTAAAGAATTTTTGTTGTACTAAGAGTATTTTGAATACTAACAATCATACTATGCACATTAAAGAGATTTTAGAAATTTTGCATCACCGTTTTCCGTTTCTATTTGTGGACCGTGTACTAAATTTTGAAAAAGAAAAATTTATACGTGCATTAAAAAAAATGTTTCTTTTAATGAACCCTTTTTTCAAGGAAATTTTTTACAGAAAAAACCTGTTTTTCCTGGGGTGTTAATATTGGAAGCTATAGCGCAAGCAACCGGTATTCTTCTTTTCAAAAGTTCAGGTAAAAAACTAAATTTAGTATTTTACTGCCATTGATGAAGCACGTTTTAAGCGTTTGAAGTATAATTTATTAAAGAGCGTTGCGGAGTTGCACGTTTTAAAGGTATTGCAAAAGTTGCTAATAAAGTAGCTTGTGAAGCATTAATGATGTGCGCTCGACGTACGTATAATTTACAAAATAAAACTACTTTAAAATGTATAAATTTGTGCGATAAATGGAATTATACCTTATATACGTATTAACCATTAATAATGGTATTTTATGCAATATATTGTGTGCAACACAATAGATTGCATATATTTGTTTGTGCTATAAAATTACCTGATCTCTTTTAGAGAAAAGTATAGTAAACATGATCATTAAACCACGTTTTATTCATCTGCATGTACACAGCGACTATTCTATGGTCGATGGTATAATTAAAATAGGCACATTGGTAAACAAAGCTGCCGATTTGCACATGCCAGCAATAGCTATTACTGATTTTACTAATTTATGCGGGTTAATTAAATTTTATGACAGCGCTCACAAAGTGGGAATAAAGCCAATAATTGGTGCAGATTTTTTTGTGCAAAACAAAAATATAGGCGATGAAATAACAGAATTAACCATTCTTGCGGCTAATAATGTAGGTTACCGTAATCTAATTTTACTAATTTCAGACGCATATAAACGCGGATACAGCGCAGTTGGACCATTTATCGATAGAGACTGGTTAATTAAATATAATGAAGGACTAATTTTACTATCAGGAGCTCGAAAAGGTGATGTTGGTAAACATTTGATACTCGGCAATATGATACAAGTAAAAAAACGATTATCGTTCTACGAACGTTATTTTACGAATCGTTATTATCTAGAGATAATACGTACTGGACGTATTGATGAAGAAAAATACTTACATTCTGCAGTTTCGTTAGCGGAGCATCATGGGTTACCGTTAGTAGCAACAAACGATGTACGTTTCACCAGCCCTAACGATTTCGAAGCTCACGAGATACGTGTAGCAATTCATAACGGAGTAAATCTTGATGATGTTAAACGGCAACGAAATTATAGTACACAACAATATATGCGCAGCGAGAAGGAAATGTGCGAATTATTTTCTGATTTACCGGAAGCGCTGGCTAACAGCGTAGAAATTGCACGTCGCTGCAATGTTACTCTCCGTCTTGGAGAATATTTTTTGCCTAAGTTCCCAACGGGAAAAATGTCTACTGAAAAGTATCTAGTAAAATGCGCGCAAGAAGGACTAGAGGAAAGACTAGTATTTTTATTTCCTAATGATAAAAAAAGAAGTGAAAAAAGAAAAGAATACGATAAACGTTTAAATATAGAACTAAAAGTAATAAACAAAATGGGGTTTCCTGGTTACTTTTTAATAGTAATGGAGTTCATACAGTGGTCAAAAAATAACAACGTTCCGGTAGGTCCAGGACGCGGATCTGGAGCAGGTTCACTAGTAGCTTATGCTTTAAAAATCACTGATCTAGACCCAATTGCTTTAGATTTGCTTTTTGAACGTTTCTTAAACCCAGAACGCGTATCAATGCCTGATTTAGACGTTGACTTCTGTATGGATAAAAGAGATATAGTAATTGAACACGTAGCTAAAACCTATGGACGCAACGCTGTTTCACAGATTATAACATTCGGTACTATGACGGCTAAAGCCGTAATTCGCGATGTGGGACGTGTTTTAGGTCATCCATACGGTTTTATTGATCGTATATCCAAGCTAGTACCTAATGATATAGGTATTACTATAGAAAGAGCTTTAGTAACTGAGCCACAACTACAAGCTATTTATAACGCCGATAAAAATGTTAAAGATCTTATTGATAAAGCTCGTAAGCTCGAAGGTGTAACTAGAAATGCAGGAAAACACGCAGGGGGAGTAGTTATTGCACCTACCAAAATTACAGATTTCGCTCCGCTTTACTGCGATACTGAAGGCAATCATCCGGTTACACAATTCGATAAAAATGATGTAGAGTATGCTGGGTTAGTTAAGTTTGACTTTCTAGGATTGCGCACTTTGACTATTATAAACTGGGCTTTAGGAATGATTAACAATCGCCTAGAGCGCCAAGGTTTAGAACAGATTGATATTGCCCATATTCCGCTGGAAGACAAAAAAAGCTTCGATATGCTTCAAAGATCAGAAACTACTGCAGTATTTCAGTTAGAATCTCGCGGCATGAAAGATCTAATTAAACGCCTACAACCTGACTCTTTTGAGGATATGATTGCGCTAGTAGCTTTATTCCGCCCAGGGCCTCTTCAATCAGGAATGGTAGATAACTTTATAAATCGCAAACATGGCCGTGAAACTATATCTTACCCTGATATTGAGTGGCAACACATATCTCTAAAACCTGTACTGGAACCTACCTACGGTATAATTCTTTATCAGGAACAGGTTATGCAAATAGCTCAATTACTAGCTGGCTATACACTAGGTGGCGCAGATATATTACGTAGAGCAATGGGAAAAAAGAAACCTGATGAAATGGCAAAACAGAGATCTGTGTTTAAAGCAGGCGCTGAAAGTATTGGTGTTGATGGTGAACTTTCTATGAAAATTTTTAATCTAGTAGAAAAATTTGCCGGTTACGGTTTCAATAAATCTCACTCTGCTGCCTATGCGCTAGTTTCATATCAGACACTATGGTTAAAAGCTAATTATCCTGCAGAATTTATGGCAGCAGTAATGACATCAGATATAGACAATACAGAAAAAATATTGGTAATAGTTGACGAATGTAAACGTATGGGCCTAAAAATTTTACCGCCAGATATCAACAAAGGTCAACATTATTTTCATGTTAATGATGATGGTGATATAGTTTACGGTATCGGTGCTATAAAAGGCATAGGCGAAGGACATATAAAAGAAATTATTAATGCGCGTAATAAAGATGGTAAATTTAGTGATTTATTTAATTTTTGCTCTCGCATAGATACTAAAAAACTAAATAGACGGGTACTAGAAAAGCTTATTATGGCTGGAGCATTCGACAAACTAGGACCACACCGCGCTGCATTAATGAATACGCTAAGTAGCGCAATTAAAGCAGCTGATCAGTATACCAAAGCAGAGAATATTGGTCAGATCGATATGTTCGGAATTATAGCTGAAGTACCATCTACAGTAGAATCTTCATCTAATAAATTAGCTCCTTGGCCCCAAAATGTAGTGCTAGAAGGTGAGCGCGAAACTCTTGGATTATACTTAACTGACCATCCAATTACCCAGTATCTGCATGAAATTGAACAATATACAGGAGGTGTGCGCTTGAAGGATATTAAGCATACTGAGTGCGGTAAAATAGTTACAGCAGCGGGGCTGGTACTATCTACTAGGATAATGGTAACTAAACGCGGCAACCAGATAGGAATTTGTACATTAGATGATCGTTCCAGCAGGCTAGATGTAATACTGTTTACTGATATATTAGAAAAATACCAGCATTTACTAGAAAAAGATTCTATTCTTATTGTGCAAGGACAGGTAAGTTTTGATTCTTTTAATAGTGTATTTAAAATTACTGCACATAAATTAATGGATATTAATAAAGCACGTAAAAGATATGTACGGGGGTCTATATCATTAAAAGATAAAGCAAACTAATGCGCTTCAAATTATAAATTACCTTTTTAGCTACCTAAAAGCTTGATTAATTACATAATTACCAATTTATTTATATGAAAAATAATACCGACGATGATCAGGTACAAGCGCTATGCAGCAGTTTATCTGCAAAAATAAAAAATTACCAAGGACTACTAATAGCATTTAGTGGTGGTTTAGATTCTACTGTGTTGTTAGATGCATTATACTTAATACGCAACCATAAAAAATTTAGCAGAACGTGTAAAAATGATCTACTGCTGCGAGCAGTATATATTAATCACGGATTAAGTATTCATGCGGATAATTGGTCTGTGCACTGCGAAAATGAATGCCGCCGTCGAGAAATTGAATTTAGTACAAAATATGTGAATATTGTTGTTAACTCAGAGAGTATTGAGGCTGCTGCACGTACAGCACGTTATCAAGCACTAGCGGAAAATCTAGTTAACGATGAAATTTTGCTTACAGCTCATAATAAAGAAGATCAAGTAGAAACGTTGCTACTTGCTTTAAAAAGAGGCAGTGGTCCTGCTGGTTTAGCTGCAATGGCAGAAAATTATCCATTTAATGGTCGTCTTCTTTTGCGACCATTACTTAGTTACAGCAGAAAAGAGCTGGAAATATACGCAAATAAACGTGGACTTTGCTGGATTGAAGATGACAGTAATAATAATTTGCGTTTTGACCGTAATTTTTTGCGTATACAAATTTTGCCACCATTGTTGCAACGATGGCCAAGATTTTTGGATACTGTAGTGCGTAGTGCTCAAATATGCGCTGAACAAGAACATCTTTTGGATATCCTTCTAGCAGAAACGCTAGCAGAACTGATCCAACCAGATGGATCGCTGAAATTTACAAAATTAATAATGATGAGCGATATTAAGCGTGCAGCAATATTACGCCGCTGGTTAGCTAGTAACGGTGTAAAAATGCCTACACGCAAGCAATTAGCATGTATTTGGCAGGAGGTAGCACTCAGCAGGCACGATGCTGTTGCGAAAATACATATTAATCACCACCTGCAAGTCCGACGCTTTCGCGAGTGTCTTTATATAATACCTATTTTACAGCAGCTACCTAAAAAGGAGATAATTTTTTGGCCTTCAAAAATTAATAAACTTATATTACCTATAGGATTAGGAACCATAATTAGATCTACAATACCTAATATAAAAAAAAATCTTACTTATTAGTAGCTGTGGTCCGCTCACCGAATATTACCGAAAAGGTATCAGTACGTTTTGGGTCTGTGCACGGACTGCTGTATATCAATGGAAGACGCAGAGGAAGGAAATTAAAAAAAATTTTGCAAGAGCTAGCTATTCCTCCGTGGCAACGTGGCTACATACCTTTGCTTTTTTATAATGAAAAATTAATTGCTGCTATAGGAACCTTCGTGACATTGGAAGGAACAGCGCATAAATTTTGCTCAAAATGGTATCTATTTAGAAAAAGCTAATTTATTTTGCTAATTTATTTTTTTGAATAAATCTTATAGAAGGTTTCTACTGTTACTAAGTAGTTAACATTTATAAGTAGTTAACATTTATAGAAAGAAGTAGCCATTTCACTTAATATAAAATCTACTATAGCGCCTAGTTTTATTATTTTTTTATTCCCGTTGCGTCTATTTTTATACTCAATATTCCCAGTATTTAGATTATAATCTCCTATTACTAATAGGTGAGGTATACCGATAAGCTCCATGTCAGCAAACATAACTCCAGGACGTTCCTTGCGGTCATCAAGTATAACGTCAATACCACGTGCCTTTAGTTGTTGGTAAACTTCTTCTGCTATTTGTTGCACTCTAAAAGAGTTATGCATATTAATGGGTATTATAGCAACATTGAATGGTGCTAATGATTCCGTCCATAAAATTCCTTTATCATCGTGGTTTTGCTCGATAGCAGCTGCTACAACGCGGGTAATACCGATACCGTAGCATCCCATGATTAAAGTTTTATTACGTCCTTCTTCATTTTGCACATAAGCTTTCATTGCATCGGAATATTTAGTACCTAGCTGAAAAATATGTCCTACTTCAATACCGCGCTTTATTTGCAGAGTGCCTTTACCGTCAGGACTTCTATCTCCGGCGCTGACCTTGCGTAGGTCAGCTACTTGTGGCAAAGGTAAATCACGTTCCCAGTTAATACCTAAAAAATATTTACCATCAGCATTAGCACCTGCAGTAAAGTCGCTCATTACAGCCACGCTGCGGTCAATTATTATAGGTACTTGTAGGTTTACGGGACCAATATAATCTGATCTAGTACCAAAAAATAGGCGAATTTCTTCTTCACTAGCAAAATTTAGCGGTGCTGCTACCTGCAATATTTTTGCAGCTTTAACATCACTAATATGATGATCGCCGCGTACTATCAACGCTAATAGTGGATGTATAGCGTTTTTTTTAGCACGTACTAACATAGTTTTTACAGTTTTTTCCACTGGAATAGCAAATTTTTCCAAAATTTTAGCCAAAGTGCATGCCTCATTGGTGTCTACCAATCGCATTTTTTCTTTTGGATCTGCGCGCAGAATAACCTGATCTTTTGCTTCTGCAAGTTCGATATTAGCAGCATAGTTTGATGATGTTGAAAAAACAATGTAGTCTTCACCGCTGTCGGCTAACACATGAAATTCATGGGATACGCTGCCACCTATAGATCCTGTATCAGCCTGCACGGCACGGAATTGTAGCCCCATACGGTTTAAAATATTACTATAAGTTTGATACATAACATCATAGGTTATCTGCAATGAATCTTGATTGGTATGAAAAGAGTAGGCGTCTTTCATCAAAAATTCACGAGAACGCATAACTCCGAAACGTGGACGCAATTCATCACGAAATTTTGTTTGAATCTGATAAAAATTTAGTGGCAACTGTTTGTATGAGCAAATCTCGTTGCGGATAAGGTCAGTTATAACCTCCTCATGTGTAGGTCCTAATACAAAAGAACGCGCTCCTCGATCTATAAATCTAAGTAGCTCTGAACCATATTGAACCCATCTTTTGCTTTTTTGCCATATATCTGCAGGTTGCACGATAGGCATAAATACTTCAATAGCTCCGGCATTATTCATCTCTTCACGCACTATTTTTTCAACTTTACGCAGTACTTGCAATCCAGTGGGCAGCCAGCTATAAAGTCCAGATGCTAACTGACGAATCATTCCAGCACGTAGCATCAGCTGATGACTAATTACTTCTACATCAGTTGAAATTTCTTTCAATGTTGAGAGCATATATTGACTAGTATGCATATTAATTATCTTCCATATGAGGTTTAAATAAGATCTACTTAATTCAGTAAAATTTATAATATACAAAATAATTATCGAAATAGTGTTCCTTTTTCAAAGAAAATACGAAATTCCATACCAGAAAACTGGTACGAATATCCTATTGTTGTTAAACGTAGTTATTTATAATCTTAAACAGATTGACACTAAAAAAAAAGTGTTTATGATGGATGTATATTGCTTATTGTAGCTGCAGCTGCTTAGGCACTAACGGATCAGGGGCGTGATTCAATTGGTAGAATACCGGTCTCCAAAACCGGTAGTTGGGAGTTCGAGTCTCTCCGCCCCTGCCAATTTTTAAAAATACTTAGATTATCAAAATGGAATATCATCATCAAAATCTATCTGATGCTCATTATCTGACGCAGAAGACATATTTTGTGATTGAAGTGTCTTCGGTGTTTTACCTTCGCTAAACGTATTTACCTGCGTAGATTGTCTCCATTCTCCTTTTTGTGCATTACCTGGACGGCCGCCAATCATCTGCATGGTTCCACCTAAATTTACTAATATTTCAGTTGTATAACGATCCTGACCACTATTGTCCTGCCACTTGCGAGTTTGCAGTGATCCTTCAATATATACCTGGGATCCCTTACGTAAATATTCTCCTGCAATTTCTGCAAGTTTGCCAAATAGTACCACACGGTGCCATTCAGTTTTTTCTTTTATCTCTCCTGTTTGTTTATCTCTCCAGCTTTCAGAAGTTGCTAGTGTGATATTTGCTACAGCACCACCATTAGGCATATGGCGAATTTCAGGATCTTGACCAAGATTTCCAACTATAATCACTTTATTAATACCTCTTCCTGCCATATAGTCTCCTAATATAATTATTGAATTTTAGATACAGATTCTATAAAATAATACTTTTGCATAGTACAAAAATTAATGGCAGATTTTAATTTATAACCGTCTTTAAACATGTATATTATTATGTATTATGCACCATATATACTATGGTGTCGATTTTATATTTTATTTATTACTTTTTTTGATTATAGTATTTAAAATAGGATTTTTCTTTAAAAAAAGGATACAATGCACACTTGTGTAAGTATTTTGATAGGTACAGTACCTTTTCATGTCAGAAAAAAAAAATAAAGCAAATTTTATTAGTGACCACAATGTGGAAAATATAAAAATTCCACCCCATTCACTGGAAGCAGAGCAATCGGTATTAGGCGGCTTGATGCTAGATAACGAACGCTGGGATAACGTTGCTGATAGGTTAACATGCAACGATTTTTTTAACCATCAACATCGTCTTATATTTATCGAAATGCAGCGTCTGCTGGAACTAGGTAAGCCTATTGATCTGATCACTCTTTCAGAATCTATGGAACAAAAAGGAAATCTAAATGCAGTAGGTGGATTTGCCTACCTAGCAGAGTTATCAAAAAATACTCCCAGTGCCGCAAATATTTCGGCTTATGCTGATATTGTGCGCGAACGGGCAATATTACGAGAACTGATCTCAGTAGCTCATGAAATTGCTGATTTTGGTTATAATCCCCAAGGACGCAGTAGTGAAGATCTGCTAGATATAGCAGAGTCAAGAGTATTTAAAATAGCTGAAAATCGCGCTAATAAAGATGAAGGTACGAAAAACATCGATCTTATTCTTGAGGATCTTGTGAATCGTATAGAGCAGCTTTACCATAAACCACATAACGGCGTTACTGGTGTTTCTAGTGGTTATCTAGATCTAGATAAAAAAACTTCAGGTCTTCAAAAATCAGATTTAATTATCATTGCCGCGCGTCCATCTATGGGCAAAACTACATTTGCTATGAACTTATGTGAAAACGCAGCTATGTTTGAAGATAAACCTGTTATAATTTTTAGTCTAGAGATGCCTGGGGAACAAATAATGATGCGCATGCTAGCATCGATGTCGCGCGTCGATCAAACACGGATTCGTACTGGTCAGCTAGATGATAATGATTGGGCACGTATTTCTAGTACCATGGGTATCTTACTAGAAAAGTGTAATATATATATCGATGATTCTTCAGGATTAACACCAATGGAAATACGTTCTAGGGCACGGCGTGTATTCCGCGAAAATAATGGCCTAAGTTTAATTATGATAGATTATCTGCAACTGATGCGCGTACCCTATATATCTGAGAATCGAAATTTAGAAATTGCTGAAATTTCACGTTCTCTTAAAGCACTAGCAAAAGAACTGCAAGTGCCTGTAGTAGCGTTATCACAGTTGAATCGAAGCTTGGAACAACGTGCTGACAAGCGTCCTGTAAATTCTGACCTACGAGAATCAGGCTCTATTGAGCAGGACGCAGATTTAATTATGTTTATATATCGCGATGAAGTTTATAATGAAAATAGTAATATGAAAGGAATAGCTGAAATTATTATTGGTAAGCAACGTAACGGGCCTATTGGTACCGTGCGGTTAAAATTTAACGGACAATGGTCACGATTTGATAATTATGCAGAATATCAATATAAAAATTGAATAATGCTGGCTATAATTTTAACAGCATTATTTTACGACATAATGATTTACAGACTCATTAAAATGAATACGAATTTGTGTACCTATAATTTCCAACGATCTTTGGAAATAGTTTATTAGATAACGCTTATAGGTATTTGGGATATTTTTAACTTTTGTACCGTGCATCACTAAAATAAGTGGATTATAGCCACCAGCATGAGCATATTTAAGTTTTACGCGGTCACTAAATGGTAGTTGATATTCATTTACTGCATTGTGCATAATGCGCGTTAACAGCGCTGTACTAAAACGAATAGTAGCACATTGATAGGCTTCGTTAACTGACTTATAAATATTGCTGATGCCTCTATTATGGAGAGCTGAAATAAAATGAACTCTAGCAAAAGAGAGAAATTTTAAATGATGATTAAGTGTTTTTTTAATTTCATTTCTTTTTGGGCTATACAGATCATCAAATTTATTAACTGCAATTACTAATGATCTGCCACTCTTAAGAATAAAGCTCAAAAGATACAAATCTTGATCAGAAATACCTTTATAAGCATCTATAACCAGCAGTACTACATTTGCATATTCGATAGCTTGCAACGTTTTAATAATAGAAAATTTTTCTACCTTATCTGTAACTTTACTGCGTTTACGCACCCCAGCGGTATCTATCAGAATATACTCTCTTTTATTACGTACTTTAGGAATATAAATGCTATCTCTTGTTGTGCCAGGATTGTCATAAACCACAACTCTCTTTTGGCCTAAAAGACAGTTAATTAGAGTAGATTTACCAACATTAGGACATCCTACAATCGCAATTTTTATTGGCAGCAGTGATTGTTCAATTTTTTTTTCCTTGGCATCTGGTGCTAATGCAAGTATATCAGCTTTATCATAATTATTATCTGCTCCTGGTAGGTTATTACTAACTAACAAAATATGCTCAATAAGATTGTTGAATCCACGTCCATACTTGGCTGATATTGATACAATATTATCTATACCAAGATTACAAAAATAACATGTGCTATCGGTAGATAGTCTTTCAGTTTTATTGACAACAATAACTGTTTTTTTTCTACAACTGCGCAAATGCTTCGCAATATTTTGATCAGCTTCCATAATTCCAGATTGTCCATCAACAAGGAACAGAACAATATCAGCCTCTTTAATTGCCAATAGCGACTGTCCAGTAATTATAGTTTCGATACCTCTTTTAGTATTATCGATACCTCCAGTATCTATAACAATAAATTCATGTCCTGACCACTTAGCACGACCATACTTACGATCACGTGTTAGTCCTTGAAAATCTGTTACTAATGCATCACGAGTGCGCGTTAGTTGATTAAATAAAGTAGATTTACCTACATTTGGACGCCCTACAATAGTTACTACTGGTATCATTTATTATATTTTAACCTTAATAAATTTTAAAAATATTAGAATGATCAAATAATCAGATCGTATAAATTTCCATTTTAGCCTGCAAGATAATTTTATGAGTGTGAATCCAATGTAATATCCTTATGGGATGCTAGTAACTAGATAGTATAAAAAAAGGTGAAGTTAAAGTAAATTAGATTACTATACGATTAAGCACTATTACAGGTTGTCCGTAGCGTATTGTTAATAGCGTATTGGCCGCTACCTACGTAAAATCGATAACTTACTGCTGTAACCACCAGCTTAGCTGAACAAAATAATTATACGAAAAAAAAGTGCTAGCAATATTTTTATACCCAATTTATTTACCGTTGTTAGCATATAGCGCTTTTATGCAATGTATATCAGCAGCAAATATACGAGCATCTTAGATTAGAAGATCAATATACAGTTCAGCTTACCACATAGCAAATCCATATTTAGTAAAATATATTATCTACTAAGAAGCGTAGTGGCTACGAATAACATTCTTTATTCAGTTTCATGAGCACATTCGTGAATTATCATCCTTTTGGATGACTAAAACAAACTAAGAAGCTGCGTATTTGGTAAATTGAATTTTGCAATTATTTATTACTTACTTAATTTCTAGAAATGAGATTAGCCGCGATACTAAATCTAGTCTAGCTAATTTTTCTTGTTTACCAGTAATTAAATCTTTTATTATAACTTGC
Source organism: secondary endosymbiont of Trabutina mannipara (assembly GCF_900090215.1). Taxonomy (GTDB): domain Bacteria; phylum Pseudomonadota; class Gammaproteobacteria; order Enterobacterales; family Enterobacteriaceae; genus Mikella. The sequence continues at coordinate 98,393 of NZ_LT594522.1, read as the reverse complement.
AGCGTAGATGTCTCATTTTCTCCTATAATTATTGCGATACGAGCACCTTGCTTATCAGCGATTGCGAGCTGTTTTTTAAAACTGCCAACGCCGTAATTGGTCATCATCCTTAATGATGGAAGTGCGTCTCGTAGCTGCTCAGCAAGCTGCAGCGCCTCACGTTTTGCCTTATCTCCTGCGACAACCAAATAAGCATCAATACGATTAGAAACAGCAAAATATGGATTAACCGTCTGCATTAGCAATACCAGTCGCTCTAACCCCATAGCAAATCCAACAGCTGGAGTAGCGCGTCCGCCTAGTTGTTCTACTAAACTATCATAATGACCTCCGCCGCAAACAGTACTTTGCGAACCTAGAAAAGTAGTTATCCACTCAAAAACAGTTCTGTTATAGTAATCAAGACCGCGAACTAAATGTGGATTAACTCTATACGGAATGCAACTTAAATCCAAAAGTTCACATAGACTATAAAAATGGAAGCGTGAATCATCATCTAGGTAATCAGTTATAACTGGTGCTTTTTTTAGAAGAGCCTGTATATCTGAATTTTTAGTATCTAACACTCGCATCGGATTAGTGTAAATACGGCGACGGCAATTTTCGTTTAAATGCTCTTTATTCTGGACCAAAAACGCTACCAGTGCATTACGGTATCGAGCACGTGCCTCCATAGAACCAAGAGAATTAATTTCTAACGATACATGGTGGCTAATACCAAGCTCGCGCCACCAGCGTGCGATGATAAGAATAAGCTCTGCGTCAACATCAGGTCCTTCCTGACCAAATACTTCGACTCCTATCTGGTAAAACTGTCTGTAGCGTCCTTTCTGTGGCCGTTCATAACGAAACATTGGGCCTATATACCACAATCTCTGTTCCTTTTTATATATTAAACTATGTTTAATACCGGCACGTACACAACCCGCAGTACCTTCTGGACGTAGGGTAAGGTTGTCGCCTTTTCTATCGTCGAAACTATACATCTCTTTTTCAACTACATCAGTAACTTTACCGATAGCTCGCTGAAACAACAAAGTATGCTCAACTATTGGGAGACGTATTTCACTATATCCATAGCCATCTAGTACTTTTTTAAGAGTTTTTTCAATTCTCTGCCATAATACTATCTCTTCAGGCAAATAGTCTTTCATGCCACGAATAGCTTCAATGTTATTTGCCATGATAAATTTTACCTATAATCATTCTTTACCATATTTTACGCAAAGTAATTATTTAGTACTGCATTAATTTTCTTACAAATACAACATATATTTTTATATATTTAATACAAATTTTGTCACTAAAAGATAGTGTTAATCATTTTTTTTACGAAGTTGCGAAACAGCAATTATAGTCTGGTTTATTGCGTAGTTTATTTCTTCATGGGTAGTAAATTTTCCTAAAGAAAAGCGGATAGAGCTATGAGCTAGTTTATCATCAAGTCCCATAGCACGTAAAACGTAAGATGGCTCGATACTTGTTGATGTACAGGCAGATCCAGTAGATACCGCTAAATTTTTTAGTTTCATTATAAGCAATTCTCCATTAATATCACGAAAGCTTAAGTTAAGTATCGTTGCAATACCCTGTTGCAGATCACCATTAACTGATACACCATCAATTTGCTGCATACCTTTCCACAGTTGGTCTCGTAGTGCCATTAAAAATGGCATTTTATTTTTTATTTCTTGCGATGCTAGAGAATAAGCTTCTCCCATGCCAACAATTTGATGTACCGGAAGAGTCCCAGAGCGTATACCTAACTCGTGACCTCCACCGTTAATTTGTGCTTTTATACATACCCGCGGATCTCTACGTACAAACAGAGCGCCAATACCCTTAGGGCCATATAATTTATGGGCACTAAATGACATTAGATCTACTGGTAGTAGAGTAAGATCAATAGGTAATTTTCCTACGCTTTGAGTTGCGTCTACGTGATATAAAGCTCCATGAGAACGACACACTTCTCCGAAGGAGGCGATATCATGAATCATACCAGTTTCATTGTTTACATGCATCAACGACACTATGATAGTGTCATCACGTAACGCATTGCTTAGCTGCTTAGAAGATATAATGCCGTCTTTAGACGGCATCAGCCAAGTAACAGTAAATCCTTCTGTCTCCAATTGCTGGCATGTATCAATAACTGCTTTATGTTCCGTTACTGCAGTAATAATATGGCGTCCTTTAACGGAATTAGTATAAGCCGCTCCTTTTATGGCTAGATTAACTGACTCTGTAGCTCCTGAAGTAAAAATAATTTCTCTGGTATCGGCCCCAACTAGTACGGCAATATGATTACGGGCAATATCTACGGCTTCTTCAGCTTGCCATCCATAACAGTGAAATCGCGAAGATGGATTACCGAAAATTCCATCAAATGTAAGATACTGCATCATCTTATCTGCTACCAGGGGGTCAACTGGAGTAGTAGAGGAGTAATCAAGATAAATCGGTAGTTTCATTACGTATTTACTCCGTATTATTTTATGCAGTATATATTATTTATATGTTGTTCTTTTAACAACAGACAAATAAATAAACTTACTGATACTTTTTATTATTATATTTTACTTACGTAAACAAAATAATTTTATATTTTAAATACTTTACTTTATAGCTAATTAATTTAATTTATTTTGATTAATTTAATTTATTTTGATTTAGACGTTTATTTTGAATAATATTATTTAAACAAAAATAATGCATGCATCTAAAATAAAAAATGTAGTATTCCAGCTATAGTTTTTTGAATAATATTCAGCTATATTAATTTAATTACTTTTTTGGTAATTGGACGATGTTTATGCATCCGATGCTCAACATTGCTATTAGCGCAGCACGAGTAGCAGGCAATTTAATTGCCAAATTTTATGAAACACCTGATAACGATGAAGTTAATAATTGCTTTGTAAAAAAAATCAAAAAAAAAGCAGAATATTTAATTGTTGAAGTTATTCGTAAGTTTTATCCGCATCATACTATTCTTAGCGAAGAGCTAGGCGAGCTTTATTATTGCAAAAATACTGACGTACAATGGATTATTACTCCATTGAGTGGTACCAATAATTTTATCAAGCGTTTTCCCCATTTTTCCGTTTCTATAGCAGTAATCATCAAAAAACATACAAAGATTGCAGTAATTTACGACCCGATACGTAATGAGCTGTTTACAGCTTATAGTGGGAAAGGAACCCAGCTTAACGGTTACCGTCTACGAGGTAGTACGGCACGCAACTTAAATGGTACTATTTTAGTAACTGGTTTTCCATTTAATCATAAAAACTATAATTTAATGAATAAATTATTAATTCAGTGTGCAGATTTACGTAGAACAGGATCAACAGCACTAGATCTTGCCTATGTAGCCGCCGGAAGAGTAGATGGTTTTTTAGAAATGGGCCTCAAAAAATGGGATTTCACTGGCGGAGAATTATTGGTTCGTGAATCAGGAAGTTTGGTAACAGATTTTACCGGTGGTCCTGATTACATTTTTTCAGGCAATCTCATAGCTGGCAATTACCGCATTATAAAAGCAATTTTTAATACAATGCATAAAGAACTTATGCAATGTGTTGAATGAAGTACGACAGATAAAATAGTTTGCAGTATTTGCAATTTAAATTTAGTTAGCGAAAGTATTTTTTCTGTCTTGGAACTAAGAAAATAGCAATAAAATAAAACAATTTTGTCCACAAAAGGTAATAATTTGTGGAAAATTATGCACGGATATCTGAAGCTAAAAAATAGCACCTGTATGTAATAAACCAAGCACCAAGCTTGCATATAAAATAAAATGAAGGCATATAGATTTGTTCTATAAATTAATTAAATTTTAATTACAATCGATACCAAATTTCGGAAAACAGTTCTGCGCTAATATGATTTAAAACATAGAGAATTACAATAACAATCATAGCTGAAAAATCAATGCCACCCATATCTGGGAGAATCAGGCGGATCGGATGCATTAATAATTCACTCAATTTATAAATGATAACATCCATATGGCTACATTTATGACTACATTCATGGCTTCTCCAACTAAGTAATGTTCGTATGAACACTATCCAGAAAACTAATTCACCTGCTATTTTCAGCAAAGCTAATAAACCCACAAGCAAGTAAATATGATTGTAAATAAAGACATGCATATCAATAAGCGTTAATATAGGTAATTTAATCATTGCAAAAGTCAATGCTACTATCAGCGATGCACTATCAAAATTTCCTAAACTTGGAAAAATTCCATTTAACCTACCGATGACAGGTTGAGTAATTTTGACAATTAATTGCGAAAACGTATTAGAAAAATCGCAGTGTGTCAATTGCATCCAAAAACGTAGCAGCATCATCATAATATAAAGATTGATTAGCGTTTTAACAAAAAAAATTATCAGCATAAAAATTAAATATCCTTATCAGTGAAATTTATAAAGTTAACATAATTCATTAAATTTGTTGCTCTTAACAACGCTAAAAAATTAGCTACGCCGATAGTTCAAGCCAACTTTCCAATATAATAACCGCAGAACTTGCGTCTACATTTCCCTTATCTAGCGCGCGGTAACCACCGCAATTAAATAAATTGATACGTGCTTCTACAGTACTAAGACGTTCATCATGTAACACAACATGAACGCTAAAAAAACTGTGGAGTAGATTGGCGAATTTATGCGTATAGGCCGTCAGCGGCTGATTGCTACCATCCATATTTAGCGGTAATCCGACTACCACTGTATGAGGTTTCCACTCTTTGAGCAATTTTTCAATATCTTTCCAGTTTGGCACACCATCGCGTGCCTTAAAAGACGTTAGCGGTTGGGCAGTACAGGTTATGTGTTGACCAACCGCAACTCCGATGCTTCTGGTACCAAAATCAAAAGCTATGATGCATCCGTAAATATCCATTATGCATGACCAACCTGAGTAGTAATACTGTAAATATCAATCCCCAGAGTTTTAGCGGCTTCGCTCCAGCGAGTTGCTATAGGAGTATGGAATAATATTTTATTGTTAGCTGGGGTCGTAAGCCAGTTATTTTCCAATAACTCGCTTTCAAGCTGTCCCTGATCCCAACCAGAATAGCCTAGTGCAACTAGCAAATATTCTGGTTGTTTATCGGTACCAATCGTCTCTAGTACGTCTTTTGACGTAGTCATCATAGTTTTCTCAGATATACCAATACTTGAGCCAAAACCATCTTGGGGCGTGTGGAGGATAAAACCGCGATCCTCTGCCAGAGGACCTCCATAGAAGACAGGATTGTCTAGTAAAATAGAAAGATCTTTGCCAGAGGAGATCATTTTAAGCTTATACAGTACGTTTTCAATAGAAAATTGCTCTATAGGCTTATTGATAACGATGCCCATAGCCCCTTTACTGTTATGTTCACAAATATAGACCACTGAACGCTTAAATAACGGATCTTGTAGTGAAGGCATTGCGATAAGAAAATGATTCTGTAAGTTCATATTTATGATATTTAAAATTTTTTTAAAAAAAATGGACTGAATTTTGTATGCCAGTAAATGGCTATAATAAATTATAATTTTAAATATCTTTATCTCATTTTTGCTTTTGTTAAATTAAATAAATTTATTTATATTATATTAAATTTTAAAAAAAATGTTTATGTTAATGTTATTTTAAAACTAAGTGGTGCAGCATGCTGCACCGGGAAGTTGAGAAAATTAAATTTATTTTAATATTTTAAATAATTTTAAATATTAGTGCATCACAACTTTATTAGTAGAATACCCCATATTTAACAAAATCGCTACATCTAGCTTCAGCTTTTTTTAATTATTATTTTTCATGATACTGAATATTAACTTAACTATAACAGCAAATTATCTGGGTGCATGGTGCATAATCTAAAATTATTTTAGACCACAGTTAATAATTAAATTGATCTGGTTATACTAACCGCTTAGTATACTACCCCAAAAATTTTTAACTATTCAACAAGTGCAAAAAAGGGTTCAAATTGGCGATAAAAACGCCAGGATAGTTGGTATTAGAAAAGTGTTTACCCAACAGATGCTGGCATGTTGCGAATGCTAAATTTTTTTTATCGAAGATAAAAAAGCTATCCTATAAGTGCAGGTAGTTATAGAAATATTCATATGATATAATAATACCTGCTAGATATTAGGTTAAAAATGTAAATAAAAATTACCTAAAAATAATCCTATGGAGGAAAATATGATAGATAAACTTACTTATCTAAGTGACAGCAGCTTCGAAAAGGATATATTACAAGCAAAGAGAACCTTTTTAGTATATTTTGGAGCTAAAATGGTGTAGTTATTGTAAAATAATGGCGCCTTAGCATCAGTAGCTGATGAATTAAACAGCAAATTAACTATTGCTAAACCAGAAATTGACAATAATTCTATTACTGCACCGAAATATGGTATACTTAGTATTCCTACATTGTTGCTGTTTCGTGATGGTAAAGCAATAGCTACTAGGGTTAGGATCTCTGTTTAAAAAAATTTTTACTCAAATATGTAAAATGTATTTCCTTATAAAGGCTCCTTGTTTTCATAAAATTTAGATGCTCATCAATAATTATGGTAGTTTTTATTTTAGCATTATTTGCTTTATTTATGTTCATAAGCAAACAAAATCTTACTTACTCAGATATATTATGTAAGCAGTATAATTCAAATATTCATCTAATTATTTATTCTATTCTCATCAATCAGCTCCAACTTTATTAATGTTAAATTAAATCATTGTTATAATTTACAAATACCTTAGTTTAAGAAATCACCATGAACCTTACCGAATTAAAAAATACGCCTGTTTCAGAGCTAGTGTTACTAGGCGAGAACATGGGGCTAGAAAACTTAGCTCGCATGCGTAAACAAGATATTATCTTCGCTATCCTCAAGCAGCATGCAAAAAGTGGTGAGGATATTTTCGGAGATGGTATACTAGAAATTTTGCAAGATGGATTTGGTTTTCTCAGATCTAGTGATAGTTCCTACCTTGCTGGACCTGATGATATATACGTATCTCCTAGCCAGATACGTCGTTTCAACTTGCGCACTGGGGACACCATTTCCGGTAAAATTCGCCCTCCTAAAGAGGGCGAACGTTACTTTGCACTACTGAAGGTTAATGAAGTTAATTATGATAAGCCAGAAAATGCACGTAACAAAATTTTGTTTGAAAATCTAACACCATTGCATGCAAATTCACGTTTGCGTATGGAGCGAGGCAATGGATCTACCGAAGATTTAACTGCACGTATTCTCGACCTAGCTTCTCCTATAGGTAGAGGTCAGCGTGGACTGATAGTAGCACCACCAAAAGCAGGTAAAACTATGCTTCTACAAAATATTGCTCAAAGCATCAACTATAATCATTCTGACTGTGTTCTAATAGTACTATTAATTGACGAACGTCCAGAAGAAGTTACCGAGATGCAACGTCTTGTAAAAGGAGAAGTTATTGCTTCAACATTTGACGAGCCAGCTTCACGCCATGTGCAAGTAGCTGAAATGGTAATAGAAAAAGCTAAAAGATTAGTTGAACATAAAAAAGATGTTATAGTTTTACTAGATTCTATTACTAGGCTAGCGCGCGCCTACAATACTGTAGTACCAGCTTCAGGAAAAGTATTGACTGGAGGTGTAGACGCTAATGCTCTGCACCGTCCCAAGCGGTTTTTTGGTGCAGCACGTAATATGGAAGAAGGAGGTAGCCTAACAATCATCGCTACTGCTCTTATCGACACTGGTTCAAAAATGGACGAAGTTATTTATGAAGAGTTCAAAGGAACTGGCAACATGGAACTACATCTTTCGCTAAAAATAGCAGAAAAACGTGATTTTCCTGCTATCGATTACAACCGTTCTGGCACCCGTAAAGAAGAATTACTAACAAATCAGGAAGAACTGCAAAAAATGTGGATATTGCGTAAAATTATTCATCCTATGAATGAAATAGATGCAATGGAGTTTCTTATAAACAAGTTAGCAATGACTAAAACAAACGATGAATTCTTTGACATGATGAAACGTTCATAATCTTTCTTTAAGAAGAGAAGAAGCTAGCAGCCACTTGCTTTCAGTATGAGCTGATAATTTTATTAACTTACCAAAAAATACTAGACAGTCAGCGCTTAAATACGTATTATTAATGGGATGCGCCCGTAGCTCAGCTGGATAGAGCGCTGCTCTCCGGAAGCAGAGGTCTCAGGTTCAAATCCTGTCGGGCGTACCCTTAGGGGTGACTGTAGCTCAGTTGGTAGAGCCCTGGATTGTGATTCCAGTTGTCGTGGGTTCAAGTCCCATCAGTCACCCAGTATGCGAAGATGGCGAAATTGGTAGACGCACTAACTTCAGGTGTTAGTGTCTTATAAGACATGAGGGTTCAAATCCCTCTCTTCGCACACACTATGCCTCGGCGAGTAGCGCAGCTTGGTAGCGCAACTGGTTTGGGATCAGTAGGTCAGAGGTTCGAATCCTCTCTCGCCGACCATTGTTTATTTAAGCTTCTGGAACAAGAACTACATTAAATTTGGTAAAAATTTCACCGATATGTATAATGACCTCGTGTCTGCCAACGTAGCGTAGAACACCGTTAGGCAAACGTACATCGTTTTTAGCTATTTTAATACCTGCATTGCTAATCGCAGTAGCGATATCGCGAGTACCAATAGAACCAAACAATTTACCTTTATTACCTACTTTAGCGAGTATGGTAATACTATTAAGTTTTTTTATCTTTACAATACGCTCTTCATTTGCAGCTAGAATAAACTTCATTTTAGCTTCTAATTCAGTACGGCGGGCATCAAATGATTCTAAGTTCTTTTTTGTTGCTGGTACTGCTTTTCCCTTCGGAAATAGATAGTTACGAGCGTAACCTGTTTTAACTTTAACTTGTTCACCTACCCCACCCAGATTAGTTACTTTAACCATAAGAATAACTTGCATTGATTTATTCTCTCTAACTAAAACTTATGACAATCAGTATACGGCAATAGAGAAAGATAGCGCGCACGCTTTATCGCACGAGCTAGCTGACGTTGATATTTAGCGCTAGTTCCGGTTATTCTGCTAGGAACTATTTTACCATTTTCGGTAATATAATTTTTCAGCATAGATATGTCTTTGTAATCTATCTCAACAATTTCCTCAGCTGTAAAACGGCAGAACTTACGTCTACGTAAATAACGTGTCATATAGCTATTCTCCATAATTTATTAAATCAATATGCTCATGTAATAAATACTATTTTGCTGATTTTCTTAATTCATTGATAGCAACTGATGAATTGATGAATCCAAGCGCTACTGTGAATAATATCTAATGTATATATCTAATGTATGTTTTTCCACTAGCGACTCTACTGGCATTCTGCAACCATGCTTTAAAAAATCCAGATTCCTGCTTCTAAGAACGGTGCTAATAGAGCATTAAAATGTTCACATTTATCATAAATATATCACTATTCATAATCTAAAGTATCAGAGTTTTCATTAGATTCAGAATTTAAATTTTCACTACGATCGCGGTATTCATCTTTAGCTTTAAACATCGGAGATACTTCAGTTACCGGTTGCTTAACACGCATAATTATACTACGTATAACTACGTCATTAAAGTTAAAAGCTGTTTCTAGTTTATCAATTACTTTCTGCGGCGCTTCTACATTTAAAAGAACATAGTAGGCTTTATGTAGTTTATTAATAGGGTAAGCTAACTGACGGCGTCCCCAGTCTTCTATACGATGGATATGGCCTTCAGCACTTGTAATAATAGAGCTATAGCGTTCTATCATATTGGCAACCTGTTCACTATGGTCAGGATGAATCATAAAAATTACTTCGTAATGACGCATAAAATTGCTCCTTACGGATTATTATTTAGTTTCCTATCATCATTGCAAAAATAAAATCATAGAAAAAGTAATAAAAATTTAGCAATCTAAAAATTAAAATAAGCGCAAATTGTACTTATACTGACGACTAAATACAAGAAAAATTAGGGTTGTTTTCATTAATTTTTCTAATGAAAGAGATATTTTAAGAACAATTATTACAATAATTTATCAGTTCATACTGTAAATTTTTTACGCTTTAATCCCCATTATAGATGTACGTTTTTTAGATTATATTGCATTCCCTCTTGGGATAGGCTGTTTTAACTCTGCTAACAATCTTTCATAAATGTAATTTTCAACTTGAATATTTAGTTGAAATAAATATTTCCTTAATGCTTTTTTACAGAAACAAATTTTTTTGTATTATAGTTAGTACTTTAACTATGTAAGACTTTAACTATGTAAGTAGTACCGGTAGTAGTACGCGAAAATTAACTTCAAAACATCATAAATAGCTATTTTTGCAGTAATTTACTTGTGCCTTCTTATACAAGATCAAAAAAAGGTTTTAATGATTAATTTTATTTAGTAGTAATAGCTTATTTTATAGTAAAAAATTAAATTAATAAGCTATGTAAGTTTGTTTTTCATACAATTGCTAATTTTAAAAAATTAATATAAAGTATACAAGGATTACCATCCAGGATATTTTAGTTTTGGTAATATATTCTGCCCAGTACACTGGGCAGAAAGTTTTTTTAATATTCAAGACAATAGGCAGCATCGGTGCTTATTCAACTAATTTTTTAGGTTAGCCATCACGTTACGTAAAATATGTTACCCAGACAATATGCAAGCATTGTACGCAGACTATTTGGCATATTAATTTGATGTTGTAGACAAACGCTTGATTGCTGTCTGTAAAGCAAAATGATAACCATCAGCGCCGAGTCCGCATATTACGCCAACAGCAATATCTGAAAAATAAGAATGATAACGAAAAGGTTCCCGTGCATGCACATTTGAGAGATGAATCTCAATAAATGGGATATTTACTGCTAACAACGCATCTCGTATAGCGATGCTAGTATGGGTAAATGCTGCAGGGTTTATTACGATAAAATCAGTATTACCTCTAGCATGATGGATGTAGTCAATTATTGCATGCTCCGCATTAGACTGAAAATGGCTTATTTCTGCCCCTAAACTGCTAGCTAAAGTACTTAAATCAGAGATTATATCAGTAATATTGATATTACCATACTTATTTGGCTCTCGAATACCAAGTAAATTTAGGTTCGGCCCATTGAGAAAAAGAATATGGAACTTATTTGTTATTATGCATTGATCTTCCTTCATATTACCTCTTAATATCTGTTTGTATCATATAATTTTTTTCAAAAATGTAACAAATTAACGCAAATGATTTCTACTAGATCTCTATAAAGAGTTTATCTTTACTAATTTTAACAAGCGTATGTGCTTTAAATTCAATAAAATTGAAATAAAAGCATTAGCAGCATTTTTAAAAAAAATTATTTGTGATTACTTTCTTTATTTTATTACAGCGTAGAAGGTAAAATTTATTGATAACAATACCTTTACTTGAAGAAGTACCGCATTTGAAGAAGTACCGCATTTCAATTTAGCTACAAATATTTGTTAATTAAATATTTAATTAACATATAAAAAATGCTATTACTTTCTATTAAAGTAGTTTTTTTTAAAGTAGTTTTTTTTTATTTTTTTTATTGATTGGACAATAAATTTTAACGTTATGAAAACCTTGCTCATATAAATAAATTGCTTGAAGACGACTCATAAATCCACTACTACAATAGAGTAAGTATGATTTACTCTGATCTAGTTTACAAAATTGACTGTGTAGTTTATAGAACGGTATTTTATGTACCTCAATATTATTTAGAGTCAATGGGCTTACTTCTTGTTCATCCAATAAACGAATATCCAACACAATATCTTCTTTACCTAATTCAGCGATAGTTTCAATTTCTTTGAAATTGGGTACAGTGTTCTTATTATCAAGTATATCTCTGATATTTAGCACCTGCGCCTTAGTTAACGCAGTATTCAGTATTTCTAAATTAAATTTATCTTCTTCTTGTTCTATATATTTTTTTACAGCCCGCACTGTTGGATTTTTAGAAAAAACACCACAATATTCAGGCATTTTTTTAGCATATTCTTCAGTACCAATATGTCTCGCTATTTTTATAATATGTTCTTTATCATGAGATATTAAAGGACGTAATATAAGAATATTAGAAACATTATCTATCAAGCGCATGTTAGTTAGAGTTTGGCTAGAAACCTGTCCCAGAGATTCTCCCATTACCAGTGCTTGAATACCGTATCGTTCCGCGATAGTTGATGCTGTGCGTACCATCATACGTTTTAGCACTATACCCATTTGGGTACAATTTACCTTCATCAGAATTTCATTCAATATCGGTGCAAAATCTATAGATATGAAGCGTACTTCATGTGAAAATCCGAAACGATACCATAAATGATAAGCTGCTTGACGTACGCCTATTTCATGCGTATTTCCTCCAATATTAAAAAAGCAATAATTTACCCTGCAACCACGGCGCATCATCATATAGCTTGAAACAGCAGAATCGAATCCTCCAGAAATAAGCGATAGCACATTTTCTTGAGTTCCTATAGGAAAACCTCCGATTCCTTCAAAACGTTCATATATAAAAATGAGTCGATTGTTATCGATTTCCAGTAGTATCTTTTTATCTGGTTTTTTTAAGTTAACTTCAGTGTTATTAATATTTTTACTTAAACCACTGCCGATGTAGCGTTCTACATCCTGAGATGTAAAATATTGAGTACCTCGCCGTTTAACACGCACGCAAAAGCTTTTACCAATAAGTAGATTACGATACCTTATCAAAGTTTGTAAATAAATATCATGCATATCTTTCCAAGTGCTTTCTTCTACAATTTCAACGTGATGAATACCTGGAATACTAGTCAATACACTAGTAAACTGTGTGCTGCGTTTTTCATCTTTTATGCATACTTTTATACGATCCCAATAACGAACTACCGCTACAGATTCATAGTAATTTTTAAGAATATTGCGGATATTCCCTGTAAGTATTTTTATAAAAAGCAACCTCACAGATTTACTTTTTATCATTATTTCAGGAAATATTTTAATAATAAACTTCATAAACCACCGCTTTCTACAATAGATAGAGTATCTAAAAATAGTAGCTTGCTATAAATTTTAATTTTACGATTAACAACAAACATATATACTTATAATAAGTTATAGGTGTATGTATTAGAAACTACATATCATATTTATTTTTTCTGAAAATATTAATTTTTATTTAGACGAATTTTAGGAGCAACTTTGTCAAGTACACCATTAATAAACTTATGACTATTTTCTGCACCGAAAGTTTTAGCTAGCTCGATAGCTTCATTAATAGCTACCCTATACGGTACATCTTGACATTTAATTAATTCAAATATTGCAATTCTTAATACAGCACGCTCGATGTTGCTGATTTCTTTCAAATTACGTAAAAGATAGGGAGCCATAATATTATCTATCTCTTTGGCATTCGTTGCCGTACCAGCATATATTTTTCTAAAATATGCAATCCCTCTATATGAGGTATTCCACTCAGTTAAAAATTGTTTTTCAATATCTAAAATACTGTTATGCGATACTTGCCAAGAATAAAGCGCCTGTACAGCACATTCTCGAGCACGGCGACGAAATGTTGATTTCATTAAAATGACCTTTTTATTGCGCTTTAATAGCTTGCAATACGTTAATCATTTCAAGCGCAGTGATTGCTGCTTCTGCGCCCTTATTGCCAGCTTTAGTGCCTGCACGCTCAATAGCCTGCTCAATACTATCAGTAGTTAGTACTCCAAATGATACTGGTATAGTAGTACGTGCAGCAACAGCTGCTATACCAGAGCTACATTCGCTTGCAATGAATTCAAAATGATTTGTACAACCACGGATAACTGTACCTAATGCTATAATAGCGTCATATTTTTTTACAGACAGGGCGCTAACTGCTAATGGCAGTTCGTATGCTCCTGGCACCCAAATAACAGTAATATTGTCATTATGAACCTGGCCAATTCTTTTTAATGCATCTACAGCCCCCAAAAGTAGGCTTTCATTTATGAAATGGTTAAATCGTGCAATTGCGATGGCGATACGTGCATTAGGGGCTGTAATAATACCTTCAATAATTTTCATATTTAGTTACCAGAATAAATATTCTAATATTATCCTCTATTTTAGGCAGTTGTTATGTTTTATTTTAATTTTTAACTGCAACAAATTAAACTAACGATAATGATAAAAAATATTAAACATAAAAAAATAGCTGCTGTTACAAATATTTACAAGTAAAAAAGCACCAATAACCATAACTGAGGTCTGTATTTCCTACCATAGGACAATTGATGATAGCAATCATATGAATATCTTCTAATGAAGTAATGAAGACACTAACATAATATGAGGTATTTTACTTTATTTTTTATAAAATGTAGTTATAATAAATGTAAATGCTATTAAAATAGCTTAATTAGGATAAAAAATGATATTAGTTACTCGTCAAGCTCCAGATTTTACAGCATCTGCTGTACTTGGTAATGGTAAAATAGTTACCAATTTTAATTTAAAATCTCAAATAAAAGGTAAAACTGCGGTTCTTTTCTTTTGGCCGATGGATTTTACATTCGTATGCCCATCTGAATTAATTGCGTTTGATAAACGCTACGTAGATTTCAAGAAGCGAGAAGTAGAAATTATAGGCGTTTCTTTTGACTCTGAGTTTGTACACAACGCTTGGCGTAAACTTTCTATCGATAAAGGAGGCATTGGACCAGTCCAGTATCCGATGGTTGCAGACATAAAAAGAGAAATTATCAAATCTTATAATATTGAACATCCTGATATTGGTATAGCGTTGCGGGGTTCTTTTTTAATCGATAAAAACGGTATTATCCGTCATCAGGTCGTAAATGACCTACCGCTAGGTCGCAATATTGACGAAATGATACGGATGGTTGACGCCCTGCATTTCAATGCAGAACACGGCCAAGTATGTCCGGCACAGTGGAAAAAAGGCCAAGAAGGAATGATACCTTCACCTGAAGGTGTTTCTGCATATTTGTATAAAAACTTGAATAAGTTGTAATATGCATAACTTTTATAAAAAAATTTAATTTTTTATTTTTTATAGCTTCATGTTATTTGTACTGGATATGGATCGCTTCTTATACTGTTGCAAATATTTACCTTATACTTTATGTATTTGCGATGATAGCTGATACGTTAATTGGGATCATAATTGAAAATAGCTAATAAAATATCTGGAATACTTTTAAAAATAATTATGCTATCTGCAGCCTTGTTATTTATTTTTTTTACACCACGGATAAGGTCTATAATATAGAAAATTTTAATCAAGCAAAATCAGTAGCATTAAAAATTAACCGCGACGCTCCTGGTACCTTTTATTGTGGTTGTCCTATTACCTGGTATGGAAAAAAAGGTACTCCAGATCTATCAACCTGCGGTTATCAAGTGCGTAAAAGTAAGCTACTAGCTAAACGTATTGAATGGGAACATGTTATGCCAGCATGGGAATTTGGACATCAGCGTCAATGCTGGAAAAAAGGTGGTCGCAAAAATTGCGCTAAAGATTTTGCTTACCGAAAAATAGAAAACGACCTGCATAACCTTCAGCCCGTAATTGGTGAAGTTAACAAAGATCGCGGAAACTATCAGTATAGTCAATGGTACAGTGGAAAAAGCCAATACGGACGTTGCCAAATGAAAATTGATTTCAAAAACAAGCAAATAGACCCTCCTACTAGAGTCCGCGGTGTTATCGCAAGAACTTATTTTTATATGCGGGATCATTATAAACTACGTCTTTCACGAGCACAAACTAAGTTATTTGAACTTTGGAATCATACTTATCCAGTAACAGAGTGGGAATGCAAGCGCAATAAGCGTATTGCAGCGATTCAGGGTAACCCTAATCCTTATATTCAGCTAGCTTGCAACAGCAAAATTAAAAACTTAAATTAAGCGGCTTGCTATCATTGCAGCAAGCTCATCAGCAGGTACCGTACCTAAAGCATTTGTTATTATGTATTGGTTTTTGATCCTTAAAACAAGCTTACTATACTATGAGCTAGTGTTGACATTTAGGACAGAAAAAAGTACTACGTTGCTTGTGCTTAACTATTTGTATCAAAGTACCGCATAACCTGCATTTTTTATTTTTTCTTCCGTAAACATGCAATTCATGTATAAAGTTACCAGGATTACCGTTAGACTGTAAAAAATTTCGTAATGTAGTGCCTCCTTTATGAATTGAACGTAGTAGTACTTTCTTAATACTCTGAACTAATGTTTCTGCATCTTTTTCACTTAACGAACTAGCTGCACGCCCTGGTAAAATACCTGCAATAAATAAAGATTCGCTAGCATAAATATTGCCTATACCAGCAACAATTTTATTATCTGTTAGCAATGTTTTTATAGGAGTACGTTTATTACGCAATTTTTCGTAAAGCCAGCGGTTATTAAAATTATCACTTAGGGGTTCTGGACCTATATGATCTAGCAAACTACTTTTTTGTATATTATCACTCCATAGCCAGGCACCAAATCGCCGCGGATCAGTATAACGTATCATAAACCCATTATTAAGGATAAGATCAATATGATCATGCTTATTAGGAAACTGAGGGTAAAGCATCACTCTCAAACATCCAGACATGCCAAGATGAATAATAATCCAGCCTTCATTTAGCTCTAATAGAAGATATTTTGCCCTTCTTTGCACGCTAAGAACCTGCTTCTTCTTTAGTAAAAGAATCTCTTTATCTACTGGCCAACGCAATCTTGCATTATGAACTTCCACTCTTATAATAGTATGTCCAGATAACCAAGGTTCTATTCCCAGGCGACAGGTTTCTACTTCAGGTAGTTCAGGCATTTAATACTTCCTTTAATTAAAGATTAAAATAGCAGTTAGATAAACTACTATAAAAATAAAAAAACCTGGAATGTGCCAGGTTTTGGTGAAGTTATTTAATTTTTGCTTCTTTATAAAGAACATGCTTGCGTACTACAGGATCAAATTTTTTGAATTCTATTTTTTCAGATTTATTACGTTTATTCTTCGTAGTGGTATAGAAGTGACCAGTACCAGCAGAAGAAACTAATTTAATCTTTTCACAAACACTCTTTGCCATGATTTATTTTTTACCTTAGAATATTATTTTCAGCCAAAACTTTTTCGATACCTTTCTTATCTATTATACGTATACCTTTAGTAGATACACGTAATGTAATAAATATTTTTTTACTATCAACCCAAAAACGGTGATAGTGCAGGTTAGGAAAAAAACGTCGCTTGGTTGCATTCATTGCATGGGAGCGGTTATTGCCGTTCATCGTAATTTTGCCCGTAACCTGGCATACTCGTGACATTTATCCTCTCCATAATAGTTAATTATAAATATTATATTTATGATAATTATCATATTTTATTGTATCATGCATCAATTTTTTTTACAGTACCAGCTACTAACTAAATCGCTAGCTAGATTGAGAACCTATACCAATTAAAATTATTATGTTTTTATTTGAATTGCTGGTATTTTTAGATGATACATAAACTTACTATAATTACTATAATAATTTACTAACAAAATGTGCTTGCCTACCTCTGCTACGAAAAACTTAACGTTGATCATTTTTACTTGTCATATCCCTTCTTAAAATGACGATAAGCGTGAACGGTAGCAATCCTTCCGCGCGGTGTTCGCTGTATAAAACCCTGTTGAATTAAAAATGGCTCAAGTACGTCTTCTATAGTTTCACGATCTTCACCGATAGCTGCAGCCAAATTATCCAAACCCACGGGTCCACCAATAAATTTATCGATAACAGCCATTATAAGCTTTCGATCCATTAAATCGAACCCGTGAGGATCAACATTTAGCATATTTAGAGCATTCATCGCTACATCATCAGTAATGCAACCTACAGTAAGTACTTCAGCGAAATCACGTACCCGGCGCAGCAGCCGGTTAGCTATACGCGGGGTACCACGAGATCGTCGAGCTATTTCCAGTGCACCTTTTTCGGTAATATTTAACTTCATACAGTTGGCGCTGCGATTTACTATATGCTGCAAATCTCTTATCTGATAAAATTCTAATCGTTGCACGATACCAAATCGATCACGCAGCGGCGACGTAAGTAATCCAGCTCTAGTAGTAGCTCCTACTAAAGTAAACGGTGGTAAATTTACTTTTATAGAGCGGGCTGCTGGTCCCTCTCCTATCATAATATCTAGTTTATAGTCTTCCATTGCCGGATATAGTATTTCCTCAATTACTGGTGAAAGTCTATGGATTTCATCAATAAATAAAACATCATTAATCTCAAGATTAGTCAACATAGCTGCTAAATCACCAGCTTTTTCAAGTACTGGACCTGAAGTTATTCGCAAATTTACTTCTAGCTCATTAGCAACAATATTTGCCAACGTAGTTTTTCCCAGCCCAGGAGGACCCCAAATAAGAACATGATCAAGTGCCTCGCCGCGCCTTTTGGCTGCCTGGATAAATATATTCATTTGCTCACAAACTTGTTGCTGGCCAATATATTCTTCTAGTTTTTTAGGACGTATAGCGTGATCGATCACTTCTTCTCCAGTTACAGCTACACCAGAAATTATTCGATCGTTATCTATCATTTTATACCTCACAGCGCTGAGCGCAGTGCATTACGAATAATCATTTCACAATCTGCGTCGTCACTTGCTACTTTACCTACCATCAAGCTTGCTTCATGCGGTTTATAACCTAGTGACACAAGAGCAGCAATTGCTTCACTCTCAGTATTTTTATTATCTTCATTAAGGATGCTTATGCTAGTAGATAGCAATCGCTCACCTGATAAATTTTTCAATCTATCTTTTATTTCTACTACTAATCTTTCTGCAGTTTTTTTACCTACTCCTGGTAATTTTACTAATGCATTAATTTCACGTCTTTCTACAGCGCTGACAAACTGCTGTGCTGACATTCCAGATAAAATAGCTAAAGCTAGCTTTGGCCCCACACCGTTTACTTTAATTAGTTCTCGAAATAATACACGTTCATGCTTATATATAAAACCAAATATCATCTGTGAATTTTCACGCATAACTAAATGTGTGAAGAGAATTGCTTCCTGACCAATTTTAGGTAAAGCATAAAAACATGTCATTGGCAATTGTACTTCATAACCTATTCCATTAGTTTCCAACATAACTTGTGGTGGCTGTTTTTCCAAAATAATGCCTCTGAGACGTCCAATCATCTCAATTATCCTTTAAATTATTATAATGATGCGCTTATTAGCTATACCGTAGTCATCTACTATAATGATTCTGGCTAAAGTAGCAATGAGTAATAGCGATTGCTAAAGCATCTGCAGAGTCTGCCTGTATATTATTATACGATAGATTCAATAGACTACGTACCATATGTTGTACCTGAATTTTATCTGCGGAACCTATTCCAACTACAGTCTGTTTAACCTGACGAGCTGTGTATTCAAATATAGGTAAATCTAGGTTGATTGCAGCTACTATTACTACACCACGTGCATGACCAAGCTTTAGTGCCGAATCAGCATTTTTTGCTATAAATACCTGCTCAACTGCTATGCAATTAGGCTGAAATTGAGTTATAATTTTACTTATTCCTGCATATATAAGCTTTAAACGACCTGGAAAATATTTTACGTTTGTTTGAATACAACCACTTCCTAAATAATTAAGTTTATGCCCATTATTACTCACAATGCCATAGCCGGTAATACGCGAACCAGGGTCAATTCCTAAAATCACAGTCATATCTCTATTGCCTAAATAAAATTGTAATACCTCACTATCATCGTTGTGGTTGTACTTTTTGTACCTCGTCAAAATATTCCTTATTCAGCATAATTCAGCATATTGAATAAGTTAGGAGCTTTCTAAAATAGAATGAATAAAAGAAACCTCAGAAGGTTTCGGTATCCCAACCTGCAGTTACTAGCGCATCTGTTACTTTTCCAAAGTATGAAAATTACCGTAACTAAAATTATGACTTTTATTAAGTAAAATATATTACTACTTTTTTAGTAAAAAAATACGATACAGAACCTTCTTTCTTAAAAGAAGAACGTACAACTAAGGATAGTATTTTCCATTTTAGTATCATAATTTGCTACTCAACTTACTAAGTTATCGCGTATCATAGTTATTCATGGTTATTAGTAAGGTTATTCATGGTTAGTTACTGCAAAAAATGTTAATTTTAACTAATCTAGAGCTAGATGCAAAATTAATGAATAGCCCCATAAAAAATAATTTTCTTATATTTTAAGCATTGCTAAAGCTAAAAGCTAGGTGCTTCAGTCATTAAATCTGCTGCCGTGGTAGTTTTTGGGAACGCGATAACATCACGTATATTATCCGTACCAGTCAAAAGCATTACCAATCGATCAAGACCGAAAGCTAAACCAGCATGCGGTGGTGTCCCATATTTTAATGCATCTAGTAGAAAGCCGAATTTCTCATATTGCTCATGTTCACCAATACCTAAAATTGTAAATACGTTTTTTTGCATAGCGATACTATGGATCCTAACGGAACCTCCGCCGACCTCGTAACCGTTAATGACCAGGTCATAAGCATCAGCTATAGCTTCTTTGGGACATGCATTAAGAGTATTAATATCAATATTTTTGGGTGCCGTGAACGGATGATGCATAGCGGTCAACTTACCGTTTGCATCTTCTTTAAACATAGGAAAATCAACGATCCACACCGGAGCCCATCTAGCAGTATCTATAAGCTGCAAATCTATACCTAATTTTATACGTAGAGCACCAAGAGAATTGGTTACTACATTTAGATTATCAGCGCTTAAAAAAATAATATCGCCATCATTTGCACCTGTACGTGCGATTATCTGCTTAATTACCTGTTGTTCTAATAATTTTACTAATGGGCTTCTTACTACCACACTATCATTGCAATAGATTAATTTAATCCATACCAGCGATTTTGCGCCATAATATGATTGAATATATCTATTGTATTCTTCAATCTGTTTGCTGCTTAACTGTGCTCCTCCTGGGACGCGCAACGCTGTAACTCGGCACTTACGGTCATTAGCAGGAATTGAAAATATATTTAACTTAGTATCCTTAACTAAATCAGCCACGTCTACTAGTTCCATTGGATTACGGAGGTCAGGCTTATCAGAACCAAAGCGACGCATAGCCTCGGCATAGGTCATCTGCGGAAAAACAAAAAGATCTATACCTGTAATATTTAGCCATAAATCACGTATTAACTGTTCCATTATTTCTCGCACCTGTGTTGCGGTCATAAAAGACATTTCTACATCTATCTGAGTAAATTCAGACTGACGATCAGCACGCAGATCTTCGTCGCGAAAACATTTTACAATCTGATAGTAGCGATCGAATCCTGATATCATCAGCAATTGTTTAAATAACTGTGGTGATTGCGGCAAAGCATAAAATTTTCCTTTATGTAACCTGCTAGGCACCAAATAATCACGAGCTCCTTCTGGAGTAGCTTTAGTTAGCATAGGTGTTTCAATATCAATAAAACCTTGTTTTTCCATGAAGCGACGTACAAAACTAGATATACGCGATCTTGTTTTTAGGCGCTGTGCCATAATATGGCGGCGTAAATCAAGATAGCGGAATTTAAGACGCTGTTCTTCACTATTATTTTGATTGTTGTCTATTGGTAGATACTCAGAACGATTAAGAATTTTAAATTCTGTAGCCATTATTTCAATTGCGCCTGTTGCCAGATCATTATTAACTTGGTTTTTAGGTCTTGATCGCACAATACCGGTAATCTGTAAACAGAATTCATTTCTTATTTCAGCAGCTAGAGCAAAAGTATCTTGCAGATCAGGATTAAAAAAAACCTGCACTAAACCTTCTAGGTCACGTAGATCGATAAAAATTAACCCCCCAAGATCGCGTCTACGATTTACCCAACCACATAATGTTACTTTTTGACTAACATGTGACATATTCAACTGTCCGCAATATATAGTACGCATTTTAATATACCCTTTAATTTAAAATTAACTTTAACAGTAAATTATCGTTATTGGTACTGTATTTATTATGCTTATTGATAATTAGTTTTAGTTATTAACTAAAGATACCCGATAAAAAGCTACTTAATATTAATAACTAAAAAATAAATATTTTTTAGGTAAGTATGTGTGGTTCCTATATAATAGGTATAAAGTTTATAAAATAACATTAAGACTTACCGACAATGCAACAGAGGTATTATGGTGAACATCCAATTATTTCTTTCAGAAAAAATTAAACAAGCGCTAGTAGATGCAGGTGTCCATTCAGAATGCAAAGCTAAAGTGCAACAATCTACAAAAAAAAAATTTGGAAATTATCAATTTAATGGCGTAATGGAGATTGCTAAAAGACTAGGATTACCGTCTATAAAACTAGCTCTTAAAGTAGTAGATTTACTTGCTTTAGATGGTATTGCTTGCAAAATTGAAATAGCAGGTCCAGGTTTTATCAATATATTTCTTGAACCGCACTGGTTGGAAGATAACCTTATTGCTGCTATTTCATCGCCTCGTTTAGGTATTTCAAGATCTGAACCTCAGACTATTGTAGTAGATTATTCAGCGCCAAATGTTGCTAAAGAAATGCATGTTGGCCACATGCGTTCAACAATTATAGGTGATGTTTCAGTGCGCACTCTAACCTTTTTAGGACATAATGTTATCAGGGCTAACCATATCGGTGATTGGGGAACTCAGTTCGGAATGCTAATTGCCTATTTAGAAAATATAAAAGATAACTGTGACATAAAACTATTGAATTTAGAAAATTTTTATCGCGCAGCAAAGCTGCAATATGACAAAGATCCTATTTTCGCCAAGCGAGCACGAGAATATGTAGTTAAGCTACAGGTTGGTGACGAGTATTACCTGCAGATGTGGCGAAAAATTGTTGATATTACTATTATACAAAACCAAAAAATATATGATCTACTCAACGTTACATTAACAAGTGCCGATATCATGGGTGAGAGCATGTACAATAAAATGTTGCCCAATATTGTAGAAGATCTGCAAAAAAAAGGTCTAGCAGTAGAAAGTGAAGGCTCCATTATAGTATTTCTTAATGAATTTAAAAACAAGAAAGGAAACCCTATGGGAGTGATTCTAAAAAAAAAGGATGGTGCTTACCTATATACAACCAATGATATTGCATGCGCTAAATATCGTTATGAAAAACTAAAAGCAGATCGAATTATATACTACATTGATTCACGCCAACATCAGCATTTAATGCAGGCCTGGACAATCGTGCGCAAGGCTGGTTACGTGCCTGAATCAATCCCTATAGAACACCATATGTTCGGCATGATGTTAGGTAAAGATGGTAAACCTTTTAAAACCCGTGATGGAGGAACAGTAAAACTTACGAAACTACTGTCAGAAGCAATATTACGCGCCAGAAGTATAATTCTAGCTAAAAATCCTGATATTAATACTGAATATCTGGATCGATTATCGCGAGTATTAGGCATCGGTGCAGTAAAATATGCTGATTTATCCAAAAACAGAATTACAGATTACGTTTTTGACTGGGATAAGATGCTAACTTTTGAAGGAAATACTGCACCTTACATGCAATACGCTTACACTCGCATCGTTTCGATATTTAAACGTAGCGGCCAGGATGAACAACAAATTCAGCTTAACGGTAATTTTAAGCTAAAATCAGAACAAGAAATTCAGTTAGCAGTTCGTATTCTACAGTTAAAAGAAACAATTCTTATCGTAGCTAAAGAGGGCACTCCCCACGTATTATGCGCCTATCTTTATAATCTATCAGTGCTCTTTTCAGCCTTCTATGAAACATGTCCCATTCTTAATGCAGAAAACGAAACGTTACGCCAAAGTCGTCTTAAGTTGGCATTGATTACAGCACGTACTATAAAACAAGGGTTAGAATTGTTAGGTATAGAAACAGTAGAAATAATGTAGTTGGTAAAAATTAACGCAACAAGGTTAAAGTTATATTACAGCTGAGAACAATATTAAGGACGTCTCCGACAGGAATCGAACCTGTAACTAGCCCTTAGGAGGGGCTCATTATTATCCATTTAACTACAGAGACAACTTTAAACTGGCTCCCCTGACTGGACTCGAACCAGTGACATACGGATTAACAGTCCGCCGTTCTACCAACTGAACTACAGGGGAATATTTTATAAATAATAAATTCTATGATCATGAATGTCAAAATTTTTTATAATACTGAAAATAATTCAGACAAAAATTAAATAATTGCTGTATATTAAATATTAAATAAAAAATTTAATACATCGCCATCCATAACTATATATTCTTTTCCTTCAAAACGAATTTTTCCAGCTTTTTTAGCTCCTTGCTCCCCTTTATAGGTAATAAAATCATCAAAAGAAATAGTTTTGACACGAATAAATCCTTTTTTAAAATCAGTATGAATTTTACCAGATGCTTGCAATGCAGTAGTTCCGACAGGAATGGTCCAAGCACGTAATTCTTTTACACCTGCGGTAAAATAAGTTTGCAGATTCAATAAGTTATAACCAGCGCGAATAATACGGTTTAATCCCGGCTCTTCAATACCCAAATCAGCTAAAAATTGATTTTTTTTTTTAATTTTTGAGATATAGGATTCCACTACTGCACATACCGCAATTACTATCGATCTTTCAGAAGAGGCAATCTCGCACAACTTACTTAAGTAAACATTATCATTACAATCATTTTCACTAACGTTAGCAATATACATTATTGGTTTTATTGTTAAAAATTTAATATAGCGGATAGCTCTTTTCTCGTCTCTAGAAAAATTTAGCATTCGCAACATGCCACCCTCTTTAAGGTGGGGTAAACATTTTTCTAATACCAACAATTCTATCCTGGCGTTTTTATCGCCAATTTGAACCCTTTTTTGCACTTGTTGAATAGTTTTTGTACACAAATCTAGATCAAATAAGGCAAGTTCCGTATTTATGATATCTATGTCTTTTACTGGATCAACTTGTCCTGTCATATGAATAATATTGTCGCTTTCAAAACAGCGCACTACATGGGCAATAGCTTCTGTTTTACGAATATTGGATAAAAACTTATTACCTAGACCTTCACCTTTTGATGCACCTTTTAATAGTCCAGCGATATCTATAAATTCAATTTTAGGAAAAACGACACGTTGTGGTTTTACAATATCGGCTAACTGATATATCCTAGGATCAGGTATTGGCACTATTCCAATATTAGGCTCAATAGTACAAAATGGAAAATTTGCAGCTGCAACGCTTGCATTAGTTAGCGCATTAAATAAAGTAGATTTACCTACATTAGGTAATCCTATAATACCGCATTTAACACTCATAATTTTACCTTCTATATTATTAGAATATAATTGCATTTTACTGGTAGCGTTACTAGGTAATATTCAATATTTATGGTATTTTATTGATAATAATATCCGTACATCGAACAGCTTCGTCGATAGCACTATTAATTAATTTTTGTTCTTCTGTTGGCGGCTTATTAAGAACAAAATATACTACTTCATTTTTATTACCTGGATGGCCGATACCAATGCGTAGTCGATAAAATTGATTCCCCCCAAGATGGGCGATAATATCTTTCAATCCGTTATGACCGTTATGACCGCCATTAATCTTAATTTTAACATTGCCTGGCAACATATTTAATTCATCGTGAGCTACTAAAATCTCCTCTGGAGAAATATGATAAAAATTAGCTATTGCTGCTACCGCTTTTCCGCTCAAATTCATAAAAGTATTGGGTATTAGAAGATAGATATTGTTGCCTAATATAGGTATCTTGCAGGTATATCCATAAAATTTACTATTCTCTTTTAAAGTTTGAAGGTAGCGATTAGCAAGTAATTTTATATAAAAAGATCCGTAATTGTGGCGCGTAGCTACGTATTTAGTGCCAGGATTAGCTAGCCCTACGATTAATTTAATTTTCATTTAATTACCTTTTTTATTAAAAATCAGCAGCGTACCTGGTATTTGTAGACTATTTTAGGTAAACATTGCAGAAATTGATTCTTCGTTGCTAAGACGGCGAATAGCTTCTGCTAGCATCCCAGACAATGTCAGTGTACGTACGTTGGGCAGTGCTTTAATTGCTGGATTTAGCGGAATAGTGTCACAAACACTAACTGTTTCTATTAACGAATTCTTAATATTTTCATAAGCATTTCCTGAAAATATTGGATGCGTAGCGTATGCAAAAACCCTTTTAGCGCCCTGTTCTTTCAAAACTTCTGCAGCTTTACACAAAGTACCTCCAGTGTCGATCATATCATCTACTAACACACAATCACGTCCTTTTACATTGCCGATGATATGCATAACCTGTGAAAAATTAGCGCGAGAACGGTACTTGTCTACAATTGCCATATCGGCATTATTAAGAACCTTAGATATTGATCGAGCACGCATAACTCCTCCAATATCTGGAGATACAATCATCGGATTTTCTAAATTATGCTGCAACATATCTTCGATCAAGATGGTGCTTCCAAACAAGTTGTCTAACGGCATATTAAAAAAACCATGAATTTGTTCAGCATGTAGATCTACAGTCAATACACGATCAACATTAATAATTGATAAAAAATCAGCTACTACTTTTGCTGTAATTGGAACCCGTGCTGAGCGTACGCGTCGATCCTGACGCGCATATCCAAAATAAGGAATAACTGTAGTGATACGTCCAGCAGAAGCCCTGCGAAGTGCATCAACCATAATTACTAATTCCATAAAATTATCGTTTGTAGGTGCACAAGTAGATTGTATAATAAAAATATCGTCACCACGTACATTTTCATTAATTTGCACGTTAATTTCTCCGTCAGTGAATCTACCAACGGTGGCATTGCCGAGACTTGTATCTAAAATATTAGCAATACGTTCTGCTAGTTCCGTAGTTGCATTTCCAGAAAAAAGTTTTATATTGGGCACCATAAAAACCTCTTAAATAAATTTAAGATGAAAAATGCTAAATTTATGTATCTTTATCTTTTTTAAGATTCGAGCTATATAATATAATAATCTATCAAGATAGATAACAAATCTATCAAGATAGATAACAATATAACAATAAAAACGTTACGTTACTGCAAATATGTAGTAACCGTAATTACGCACTTTATCATAATTTTATGAAAACTATATTTTTAAAATTGTAAAAAGTAGATCACTAGCATGAAGTCATCCATAATAGCTAAATTAGAGGCGTTACAAGAACGTAGAAAAAAAGTAGAAGCGCTACTTAGCGATCCCAATATAATTTCAGATCAGGTGCGTTTTCGTGTATTATCGAAGGAGTACGCACAATTTTTAGATGTTACTAGCTGTTTTGGGCGTTGGAAAAAAGTTAAAGAGAATATTAATATAGCTGAACGCTTACTAAATGATCCAGAAATGCATGATATAGCTCATGAGGAGCTGCAAGAGGCTATTTTAAATAAAAAAAAATTGGAACAGCAGTTACAAATTTTACTTTTGCCTAAAGATCCAGACGATGAAAGAGGATGCTTCATAGAGATACGTGCCGGCACAGGAGGCGATGAAGCAGCACTATTCGTAGGCGAATTGTTCCGTATGTACAGCCGTTTTGCAGAAAATAGAAAATGGAATATAGATATTGTTAGCATTAGCGATGCTGATCATGGAGGCTATAAAGAAATTATTGCTAAGATTTCTAATAAAGGTGCTTACGGTATATTAAAATTTGAATCTGGCGGTCATCGCGTACAACGTATACCAGAAACTGAATCTCAAGGACGTATCCACACATCTGTGTGTACCGTAGTGGTGATGCCTGAAGTACCAGAAAAAGAACTACCTAAAATAAACGATGTTGATCTGCGTATCGATACTTTTCGATCTTCTGGAGCAGGAGGTCAGCATGTTAATACGACAGAATCGGCTATTCGCATTACTCATATCCCTACAGGATTAGTTGTAGAATGCCAAGACGAACGCTCCCAACATAAGAATAAAGCTAAAGCATTAGCGGTACTAGGAGCTCGGTTGCGCGCTATTGAAGTTAATCGTAGGCAGCAGGATAAATCATCTACGCGCAGAAAATTACTGGGATGCGGTGATCGATACGATCGTATCCGCACCTACAATTTTTCGCAAAGAAGAGTAACTGATCACCGTATATATCTGACGCTGTATAGGCTTGAAGAAATAATTGGAGGTAAATTGGATATACTAATCCAACCTATAATGCAGGAATATCAAGCTGATCAGCTAATAGCGTTGTCTGAACAATGAACTGGCAACAATGGTTAACTCAGGCTAAAAAACGTTTGCTTATATCCGAAAGTCCTAGCGCTAAACGTGATGCTGAAATTTTACTGTCTCAAGTTACTGGAGCCAATCGCACTAAAATACTAGCATTTGGAGAAACTTTGTTGACAGATGCACAAAATAAAAAGCTGAATTTATTATTGGAACGACGGGAACGGGGAGAACCTATTGCATATCTGACGGGAGAACGTGAATTTTGGTCATTAAAACTTAGAGTAACAACTGATACTTTAATTCCACGCGCTGATACGGAATGTCTAGTACAGTGCACATTAGATATAATGTCGCCTATTTGTGGCGCTAAGGTACTAGATTTAGGTACAGGAAGCGGAGCTATTGCTTTAGCTATCGCTTTTGAGCGACCTGCATGGTATATAACCGGCGTTGATCGCATTCCTAGTGCTGTCTCTATAGCTCAAGAGAACGCTAAAATTCTGGGGATAAATAATGTACACTTTCAAGAAAGTTACTGGTTTCAATCAGTGAATATACACAATTATAATATTGTGGTTAGTAATCCTCCTTATATTTATAAAAACGATCCTTATCTTACACAAGGAGACGTAAGATTTGAACCAAAATCATCGCTAGTTTCCGGTAAAAATGGTTTCCAAGATTTAGAAATCATTTGTAGAGAGTCAATAAAACATTTGATACCTGGAGGTTGGTTGATTTTAGAACACGGATGGCGTCAAGGGGCATACGTCAGAACTTTGCTTGCAAATTTCGGATTTAGTAGAATAGTAACTATCCGCGATTATGGTGATAATGATCGTGTTAGTAAGGGACAAAAATTATAAAAAAGTAAGGTCACAATCTGAATATCAAAATTTTAATTTAAAATTTTGATATATTTTAACTTATTTTGATATATTTTAACTTATATGTTAAATTTTTTATGATTAATAAAATTAATTTAAGAGAATCTCATATGATTAGCATGAGCAATAAACCAACCCGCATCGCAGTCTCTGGAGTTAGCGGAAAAATGGGGCGTAAGCTTATACAGGCAGTAGTACAATCTGAGCAGGTAGTGTTAGGAGCGGCATTAAGCAGAAATTGTTCTGAGCTATACGGTATGGATGTTGGTAAAATAACTAATATGGGAATACTAGGAGTAAAAATAAAGAGCGATATTAATGAAATTAAAGAAGATTTTGATATTTTTATAGATTTTACTCGTCCTGATACGAGTCTCACATATTTAGATTTTTGCAGAAGTTATCAAAAAGGTATTGTTATCGGCACAACTGGTTTTAGCCATACTCAAAAAAAAATTATTAACTTAGCTGCGCAGGATACTAGCATCGTATTTGCTGCAAATTTTAGCGTTGGCATTAATTTAATGCTTAAATTACTGGAAAAAGCTGCCAAAGTAATTGGAAATGATGCAGATATAGAAATTATAGAAATGCATCATCGTAATAAAATAGATGCCCCGTCTGGCACGGCACTAGTTATAGGAGAAACCCTAGCTGGTGCACTGGGACGCGATCTAGATAGTGTAGCTGTGTACTGTCGCGAAAAAAATACCGTAGAGCAAAAAGAAAAAAGTATTGGTTTCTCTACAATCCGAGCTGGAGATATTGTAGGTGAGCATACAGCTATATTTGCCTCGATAGGAGAGAGATTAGAAATTACCCATAAAGCTTCAAGTAGAATGACTTTTGCTAGCGGGGCAGTTCGCGCTGCAGTTTGGTTATCTAGTCAAAAAAAAGGTATATTCGATATGACCCATGTGCTTAATATAAAATAATTAATAAATCATATAAAATAATAAAATTAATTTTAGGGGTATTGAATTTATGAATTCAGCGCTCTTGGTTCTAGAAGACGGAACTAAATTTCATGGACGCTCTATTGGAGCAGAGGGCACGGCGGTAGGAGAAGTTGTTTTCAATACTTCAATAACTGGTTACCAAGAAATACTAACTGATTCTTCTTATTCACGCCAAATTGTTACTCTTACTTATCCCCATATCGGCAATACTGGCATCAATGAAGTAGACAATGAATCACCTCATGTGCAGGCTCAGGCGTTGATTATCAGAGATCTCCCTATTATCGATAGCAATTTTCGCCGTACGTTGTCTTTATCAACTTACCTTAAGCAACAAAATATTATTGGTATAGCTGATATTGATACTCGTAAATTAACTCGTTTGCTACGAGAAAAAGGAGTACAAAATGGCTGTATCATTGCTGATGATACTCAAGATGAACAACTAGCTTTACACAAAGCTCGAAAATTTACAGGGTTAAACGGCATAGATTTAGCAAAAGAAGTTAGTACCAACGTCCCATACAGTTGGACTCAGGGAAGTTGGACTCTAGAGAAAGGATTACCAGCACCTTCTCTAGATCTTCCTTATCATGTAGTTGTTTATGATTACGGTATTAAGCGCAATATCATGCGCATGCTAGTAGATAGAGGCTGTCGTTTAACCATAGTACCTGCACAGACTACAGCTGAAACTGTATTAAAAATGAACCCTGAAGGCATTTTTTTATCTAACGGTCCCGGTGATCCTGCTCCTTGCTTTTATGCAATCACTGCAATACAGAATTTACTGAATCTTAATATTCCAATATTCGGTATCTGCCTGGGTCATCAATTACTAGCGCTGGCAAGTGGAGCAAAAACAATAAAGATGAAATTCGGTCACCATGGCAGTAACCATCCTGTAAAAGATTTATCTACAGATAGAGTTATAATAACTGCCCAAAATCATGGCTTCGCTGTAGACGATAAAACTCTGCCTCCCACAATTAGAGTAACCCATATTTCACTGTTCGACGGCACCCTGCAAGGGTTGCATCGCAACGATAAACCTGCCTTTAGCTTTCAAGGTCATCCTGAATCAAGTCCTGGACCGCATGACGCTGCATTTTTATTTGACTATTTTATTAAGTTAATCAAAGATTATCGATTTTTTAGGAATATAAAATGTCAAAACGTACCGATATAAAAAGTATCTTAATATTAGGATCTGGTCCTATAGTTATTGGACAGGCATGCGAGTTTGACTATTCAGGCACACAAGCATGCAAAGCACTACGTGAAGAGGGCTACCGCATAATTCTAGTAAATTCAAATCCTGCAACCATCATGACTGATCCTGAAATGGCTGATGCAACCTATATTGAACCTCTTCATTGGGAAGTAATATATAAAATTATTAAGAAAGAAAGGCCTGATGCACTATTACCTACTATGGGTGGTCAGACAGCGTTAAACTGTGCTTTAGAACTAGCACGTAAATGCATACTCAAAGAATTTAGTATAGAAATAATTGGTTCTACTGTTGATGTTATCGATAAAGCAGAAGATAGACAACGTTTCAATAATGCAATGAAAAAAATAGGTTTAGAAACTGCTAGGTCTGGTATTGCTCATACTATAGATGAAGCGTTAGTAGTTGCTGCAAATGTAGGTTTTCCCTGTATTATACGTCCATCATTCACTATGGGGGGTACAGGCAGCGGTATTGCCTATAATAGAGAAGAATTTGAAAAAATTTGTAAGTGCGGTCTAGATTTGTCGCCTACTACTGAATTACTAATAGATGAGTCGCTTATAGGTTGGAAAGAATATGAGATGGAAGTAGTACGCGATAGAAAAGATAATTCTATTATTATTTGTTCTATTGAGAATATCGATCCTATGGGCATCCATACCGGAGATTCAATAACTGTTGCACCGGCACAAACCCTAACAGATAAAGAATACCAAATTATGCGTAGTGCCTCAATAGCGGTATTGCGTGAAATTGGTGTAGAAAATGGCGGATCTAACGTACAATTTGCAGTAAATCCTAAAAACGGCAGGCTTGTTATTATTGAAATGAACCCAAGAGTTTCACGATCTTCTGCACTTGCATCTAAAGCCACAGGTTTTCCTATCGCTAAAATAGCAGCTAAGCTAGCAGTAGGATATACATTAGATGAATTAATGAACGACATTACTGGAAGACGCACTCCTGCTTCTTTCGAGCCATCTATCGATTATGTAGTAACAAAAATTCCTCGTTTCAATTTTGAGAAATTTTCTGGTACCAACGATCGTCTTACCACACAGATGAAATCTGTGGGTGAGGTAATGGCTATTGGACGTAATCAGCAAGAATCACTGCAAAAAGCATTACGAGGATTAGAATTAGGTGTCAGCGGGTTAGATCCCAAAGTAAATATCGATGATCCAGAAGCGTTGACCATTTTACGACGTGAACTAAAAAACGCTGGTAGCGAGCGCATATGGTATGTTGCAGACGCATTCCGCGCTGGTATGTCTGTAGATGTAATTTTTAAACTAACTAATATTGATCGCTGGTTTTTAGTACAAATTGAAGATCTAGTAAAACTAGAAACTGATGTATCAGATAGAGGTATAAATGCACTTAATGCAGCTTACCTACGTAAGCTAAAACGTAAAGGATTTGCTGATGCTAGGTTAGCAACTTTAGTTGGACTAACGGAAACTGAAATTAGAAAATTACGCGAAAGCTATAATTTACATCCAGTATATAAAAGAGTAGATACTTGCGCTGCTGAGTTCGCTACTGAAACTGCCTATATGTATTCTACTTATGATGAAGAATGTGAATCATATCCTTGTAAAAATATTAAAAAAATTATGGTACTAGGCGGGGGACCAAACAGAATAGGTCAAGGTATAGAGTTTGATTACTGTTGCGTACATGCATCACTAGCGCTACGGGAAGATGGTTATGAAACTATTATGGTAAATTGTAATCCAGAGACAGTTTCTACAGATTATGATATATCCGATAGGCTATATTTTGAACCTGTAACACTAGAAGACGTGATTGAAATCGTACGTATTGAAAAACCTAAAGGCGTTATTATACAGTACGGAGGTCAAACACCGCTAAAGTTAGCACTAGCTCTTGAAAAAGAAAATGTTCCAGTAATAGGTACTTGCCCATATTCTATAAATCTTGCAGAAGATAGGAAACTATTTCAGCAAGTTGTCAAACGTTTAAAATTAAAACAACCTGAAAATACTACTGTAAATAACATTGATTCAGCAATAGAACAATCATCTAGGATAGGTTATCCGCTAGTGGTCCGTCCTTCTTATGTCCTAGGAGGACGAGCAATGGAAATTGTGTATGATGAGATTGATCTAATGCGTTATTTCAACGATGCAGTTAATGTATCAAATGATGCCCCAGTGTTACTGGATCGATTCCTAGATGATGCTATTGAAGTAGACGTAGATGCAGTTTGCGATGGTAAAAACATATTAATTGGTGGGATTATGGAGCACATTGAACAGGCAGGAGTACACTCTGGAGATTCAGCTTGTTCATTACCAACATATACGCTGAACAGTGACATTAAAAATATTATTCGTTCTCAGGTAGAGAAAATAGCGTTTGAACTGCATGTAATAGGCCTTATGAATGTACAATTTGCTGTAAAAAATAATGAAGTTTATTTAATTGAAGTAAACCCTCGCGCTGCTCGTACAGTACCCTTTGTTTCTAAGGCTACTGGTGTAGCTTTAGCAAAAGTTGCGGCTAGAGTAATGGTCGGTAAATCTCTAATAGAACAGGGAATTATACATGAGGTTATTCCACCATACTACTCAGTAAAAGAGGTAGTGTTGCCATTTAATAAGTTTCATGGAGTAGATCCAATTCTAGGTCCAGAAATGCGATCTACAGGAGAGGTAATGGGAATAGGAAGAACATTTGCAGAAGCTTTTTCTAAGGCTAAATTAGGCAGTCAATCGTACATTAATAAAAAAGGTAGAGCTTTGTTATCTGTTCGTGATTACGATAAAGAACGAATAGTAGATTTAGCTGCTAAGCTCCTTAAACAAGGATTTGAGCTAGACGCAACCCATGGTACAGCTATTGTATTAGGTGAGGCAGGTATCAATCCTCGTCTTGTAAATAAAATTCATGAGGGAAGACCACACATTCTTGACAGAATTAAAAACGGTGAATACAGCTATATTATCAATACTACCTCTGGACGCAAGGCAATTGAGGATTCTAAACTTATAAGACGTAGTGCTTTGCACTATAAAGTTTATTACGACACGACGATAAACGGAGGATTAGCTACAACTATATCCTTTAATGCTAAGGCTACTTCACAAGTAAGTTCATTGCAAGAATTTCACTCGCAAATTATTAAGTAAATTAAGTAAATACTATATTTTTTTTTCAGCAAGTACATTAGCCAACTGGCTATAATGCTCAATACTTAAATTTTCTGCTCTTAATGTCGCATTAATACCATGTTTCTCTAATTGTTGAGTACTAAAAAGATTAATTAGACTATTACGTATTGTTTTACGACGTTGATTAAACGCTACCTTAGTTAAGGTAGTTAGCTTATTTAAGTCAATTACAGGAAACGGTAGCTTAGTATATGGTATTAATTTAACTACCATTGAATTTACTTTAGGCTCTGGTTTAAAAGAAGTAGGAGGTACTTCTAGCACAGGAATAATTTTACAAAAATATTGGGACATTACGCTCAACCTTCCGTATGACTTGCTGTTTGGTACTGCAACCATACGGTTTACTACTTCTTTTTGTAGCATGAAGTGCATATCAATAATAGCGGAAGTATAGTTAAAAAGTTTAAAAATGAGCTGTGTAGAAATATTGTATGGCAAATTTCCAAATATTCGCAACGACTGACCAAGTTTAGCGGAAAGTTTGGCAAAATCGATCTTCATTGCATCTGCTTGTACTATATTCAGTCGATAATTTAGAAAATAGTTGTTAGCCAACCTAGCTACTAAATTACGGTCAAGTTCTATAACTGTCATGTTATAAACACGTTTTACCACTGGTATAGTCAGTGCACCTAGTCCTGGACCAATTTCTACTATTGCTTGACTAGGCTCTGGAGCAATAGCAGTAACAATAGCATCAATAATATTGCTATCATATAAAAAATGTTGTCCAAAACGCTGGCGTACCAGATGTCCTTGATAAATACATTTATTCATTATTTATTTTAATATTTTTATATATGAAGAAGAGTGTTGCTCTTGCATCCAGTTCTGAACTTCTTCGTAGAACTTACGCTTAAAAAGAATCCTATAAGCATTCTCTTTAGAAAAAGAGTCAGTACAATCTACTTGCCTAATATCAATAAGTTGAATTATATGCCAGCCGAAGGCTGAATGCACTGGTGTGCTAATTTCTCCCTTATGCAAATGCATTAGTACATCGCGTAAATTTGAATCAAATGCATCAGTAAATCGCCAACCTAAATCTCCCCCTTTATTTGACGAATTGGGGTCTTCAGATTGCTGTTTTGCTACAGCTTCAAAGCTAATGCTACCTTTACTTATTTTATCTGAAATATTTTCCAGCTTAGATCGGGCACATTGATCATTTCTAATGATAGAATCACGCAAAAAAATATGGCGAATATGCACTTCTTCTTTAGTTATTTTTTTATGTTCTATTCGAACATCGTTGATTTTTAGTATATGAAAACCCACTTCAGAACGAATTGGACCTACAATATTTCCTTTTTTAGCATATTGTATACTAACTGCAAACAACGCAGGTAGTTCTTCAAATTTTTTCCAACCTATCTGTACTTTATGTTCTTGCTGATAGTTATTAGCGTATTTAACTACATATGAGGCTAACGTTTCTGCTTTAAATATAGCAGCTTGTGTTGGGTTTTCTGGTAACTTAATTAAAATATGATTAATATTAAATTTAGTGCTATTTCTGTTTTTAATAGCTATTTGCTGTATTATAGAATCTATTTCTTGCGGAAAAATAGTAATACGGCGTCGAACTTCGCTATTGCATACTTTAGAAATTAAAATTTCTTTGCTAAGTTGCGCACGATAGGTATTATAGTCTAGCTTGTCATAAGCTAGATAATTACGTAACTGATCAATAGTAATATAGTTTTTTGAGGCTATATTCCTAATAACATGATCTAAATATTTACTGCTAATACTAATATGAGCGCGTTGTGCCAGATGTAAAATAATGTTTTCCATAATTAGCCGATTGAGAATCTTGCTGTGCAGTGTTTTTTCTTCAAAAAATTGTTGATTGTATTCTTTATTTCCGTATTTCATCATATTTAGCATACTGTTAATATCGCTTTCAAGTACTATGTCTTTATTAACTACAGCGGCAACTTTATCTAATACCTGTAAAGTAGCAAAGGCGCTGTTTGTACCTAATAGTAATATAAAAAAGATTACCAAAATATGCATTCTTAAAAGAATAAAGCATTCAAATTATCGTTAAATTGACTTTTACGCTTTAAAAGCGCGTTTAAATCATTTATATCTAAAAAAATTAATTTTATCTAGTTTAGAAATGACAACTGATGCATTTCGTATTTGCTTATTGCTTCATCATGCCTTAGCGTAAGACCGATACTATCGATACCATTTATTAAACAATAACGGCTAAAAGTTTCTATTTCAAAAAAATAAATTTTATCACCAGCTACTACTTGCTGGTGTTCTAAGTTAACGGTGAAAGTTATAACTTCCTGCGTCGTAACCATAGTAAATAGATCATTAACATGATTTTCCGAAATTGTAATCGGTAACAATTGATTGTTAATACTGTTACTATAAAAAATATCAGCAAAACTTGGTGCTATCAACGCATGAAAACCGTAATCTATTAACGCCCATGGCGCGTGCTCACGCGAAGACCCGCAACCAAAATTTTCTCGTGCAAGTAAAATACTTGCTCCGTGGTAGCGCGGTTGATTTAATACAAAATCTTGATTTATTTTTTTTCCTGCATTATCTAAAAAACGCCAATCATTGAATAAGTGTTGGCCAAAACCGGTACGGGTTACCTTCTGCAAGAATTGCTTAGGAATAATTGCATCAGTATCAACATTAGCTACATCAAGAGGTAAAACGATACCGGTATGTTTTATAAATTTAGCCATTTTATTTTTACTTCCGTTTTTCTTTTTACTTTTTTACTAAATTAATTCACGAATATCAGTGAAACGTCCAAAAACTGCGGCAGCTGCTGCCATTGCGGGACTTACTAGATGAGTACGTCCTCCACGTCCCTGGCGTCCTTCAAAGTTACGATTACTGGTAGAAGCGCAGCGTTCTCCTGGATTTAAGCGATCGTTGTTCATTGCAATGCACATAGAACAACCTGGCAGGCGCCATTCAAAACCTGCTTCAATAAAAATAATATCTAAACCTTCTAATTCTGCTTGCATTTTAACAGGACCAGAACCTGGTACAACGATAGCATGCACGCCATTAGCTACACGACGTCCATGAGCAACTGCTGCAGCAGCACGAAGATCTTCAATACGGGAATTAGTACAAGAACCAATGAAAACCTTATCAATTGTCACATCTGTTAAGTAAATTCCAGATTTTAAATCCATATAATCTAGCGCCTTTGCTGCTGATTGTCGCTCCACTGGATCGATAAATGAATCTGGTGACGGAATAGGCTGGTTAACAGCAATTACTTGACCAGGGTTAGTCCCCCAGGTAATTTGGGGAGCTATATTTTGCACATCCAGCGTTATTACTTTATCAAAATAAGCATCATTATCAGATTTTAGAGTATTCCAATAGGTTAAGGCTTGATGCCAATTTTCACCTTTAGGAGAAAATTGACGATTTTGTAAATATGAGTAGGTAATATCATCAGGTGCAATAAGACCAGCTTTAGCACCCATTTCAATAGCCATATTGCACAAGGTCATACGGCCTTCCATACTAAGCGATCGTATAGCGACACCGCTGAATTCTACTACATGTCCAGTACCTCCAGCAGTGCCTATTTTACCGATAATAGCTAAGATTATATCTTTTGCAGTAATACTAGATGCGGTATTACCTATTACGTCTATTCTCATAGTTTTTGATCTACTTTGTTTTAAAGTCTGTGTCGCTAGCACATGTTCCACTTCAGATGTACCGATACCGAATGCTAAAGCACCAAAAGCACCGTGAGTAGCAGTATGAGAATCTCCGCAAACAATAGTCATACCAGGCAGAGTAATTCCTTGTTCAGGACCAATTACATGTACAATACCCTGGTATGGATGCTTTAAGTCATAAAGCTGTATACCAAATTCAGTGCAATTTTTTATTAGCTCCTGCATCTGGATACGAGCCATATCTCCACATGCATTAATATCTTTAGTTTGCGTAGAAACGTTATGATCCATTGTAGCAAAAGTTTTACTAGGCTGCCGTACGATGCGTCCCTTTGTGCGCAGACCGTCAAAAGCCTGTGGTGAGGTTACTTCATGTACTAAATGTCGGTCAATATACAACAGCGGCGCCTCGTTTTCAACTTCATAAACAACATGTGCATCATATAATTTTTGGTATAACGATTTTACCATAATATTTATTATACCTCACTTATTTTAGTATTAAAGCGGCAATAATATCACCCATTTCTTCGGTACTTACCGCGTTATTATCGCTAACTAGATCAGCGGTACGGTAGCCATATTTAAAAGCATGATTTACTGCACGTTCAATTGCATCTGCAGCGTCATTCAAATCTAAGCTGTATCTAAAAAGTAGAGCCGTAGATAAAATCTGGGCTACTGGATTGGCAATATTTTTTCCAGCGATATCCGGAGCTGAACCTCCTGCTGGTTCATAAATTCCAAATTTTTGCTCATTTAAACTTGCTGATGGAAGCATACCCATCGATCCAGTAAGCATGGCACACTCATCTGAAATAATATCACCGAATAGATTAGAGCATAGCATTACGTCAAATTGGGACGGCTCTTTAATGAGCTGCATTGTGGCGTTATCAACATATAAATGTGACAAGGCAACGTCTGGATAATTCTGCGCTACCGTATTTACTACTTCTCGCCACAGAATAGAGCTTTGTAACACGTTAGCTTTATCGATTGAAGCTACTATTTTGCGCCTTTTTCTCGCAGATTGAAAGGCAATACGAGCAATACGTTCAATTTCAAAACGATAATATAATTCCGTATCGAATGCATACTCTTGTTGACCAGCACCTTCTCTCCCTTTTTGCCCAAAGTAAATACCTCCAGTAAGCTCTCGTACACACAAAATATCGAACCCTCGTTTAGCGATATCAGTT
Organism: secondary endosymbiont of Trabutina mannipara; assembly: GCF_900090215.1. Classification (GTDB taxonomy): domain Bacteria; phylum Pseudomonadota; class Gammaproteobacteria; order Enterobacterales; family Enterobacteriaceae; genus Mikella. Next base: position 58,912 of record NZ_LT594522.1, on the reverse strand, counting down.
CGCAAAGGACAATAATATTCTAGTCCAGGATATAATCTAGACGGTCGTAGATTAGAAAATAACCTAAAATGTTTACGCAGGGGGAGTAGTGCACCACGTTCTGGTTGTTCCGCTGCTGGCATATGTTCCCATTTAGGTCCTCCCACTGAACCTAATAATATCGCATCAGCTTGCTCACAGCCAGCAATTGTGCCTACTGGCAGTGGCTTACCATAATTATCTATAGCTATACCACCTACATCATATTCTTTAGTAGAAATAATAACATTAAACTTTCGACGCACAGCATTTATAATTTTATATGCTTGTTTTATAACTTCTGGGCCAATACCGTCGCCTGGTAAAACTGCAATATGGTAGGTTTTTATCATTAATAACACCTTTTATTTAATTTTAAAAAAACACAAAATGTGCATCTAAATTAAAATATGCTAATACATAGAAAATAGAAAGTAAATCTTATTAGAAAGTAAATATTATCTAGTTATATAGATATTCGTTAATGTAATGCTATAATAAGTATTATCATTAATAATTCAGTAATTAAATAAATGTCAAAAAATTATTTACATAAAACCGTATTCTTAAATGAAGCGGTTAAAAGTTTAAATATTAATCCAGATGGTGTTTATTTAGATGGAACATTTGGTAGAGGCGGCCATTCACGTCTTATTTTATCAAAAATAAATGCCAATGGACATCTATTCGCAATTGATCGCGATCCCACAGCTGTGGAAATAGCTAATAATATTAAGGATTATCGTTTTACTATTATCCATGGTCTTCTTTCTAAGATAACTTTTCATATGGCAAAATGGAATCTTATAGGACGTATTAATGGAATATTGTTAGACCTTGGTGTCTCTTCACCGCAGTTTGAAGATCCGAAAAGAGGTTTTTCTTTTAAGAATGATGGACTTCTTGATATGCGTATGGATAAAAATTGCGGTCAATCAGCTGCACAATGGCTAACAAGAGCATCAGTAGATGATATAACTTTTGTTTTAAAAAAATTCGGTGATGAACGTTTTGCTAAGCGCATCGCTAAGGCCATATTTTTACGAAATAGACATCATCCACCTATTACTCGCAATCAAGAATTGGTAGCACTGATTACTAACAATATTCCATTTCGCGATAAGCATAAGCATCCTGCAAGACGCAGTTTTCAAGCTATTAGGATTTATATTAATAATGAGTTAAAAGAAATTAAACAGGCTCTAGATGGAGCACTAACTTTGTTGGCTCCAGGAGGAAGGCTGTCAGTTATTAGTTTTCATTCAATAGAAGATCGGCTAGTTAAACAATTTATTCGTCAGCATAGCCGTATACCGCAAATAATAGCGAAGCTACCGCTAACAGAGCAGCAAATTAGTGCGCAATACAATAATAATCGTCTTCAATTAAAATCAATAGGAAAAATACTGCCTTCTACTCAAGAGATAAACGAGAATCAACGTTCTCGTAGCGCTGTGTTACGTATCGCAGAAAAAATATAATAAATGTAACAGCATTACTTTAAGAAGTATGGCCATCTTTAAAACTAAAAATGCAGAATATTCTCTATGGATGCTCCATTTCTAAATCAACAAAAAGAATCGGTACTTTCTATAGACAATTTAGTTAGTCGTTCCAGTGCGTTCTTTAATTTTTTTTGACTAATTTTTTTAGCAACATTACTAATATATGCTGCGCTTTGTACGCTTAAATGTCGTTTTTTTTCTGTATTTTGTATACTACGTTCCTTTTTTTTATCAAGATCAGGATTAATCTTGATGTTTATTGATGATAATGATGGTAGTATCTGTTTTTTTAGTGCGGATAAAAGTTGATGTTGTTCATATAGAAATCTTAGCTTCCAGCTAGCATTTGCTATTTCTATTACCATCACACTTTGGTGTATATTAGCAACGCGACACCAAAAACGCAAAGGTACCGGTAGTAGTTTATTTACTATACGGTTAAGATTCAGCAACATGATTCCCCGTTGCTGAATATACAATAAAGACATATGGGGGGTCTTATTAGTGAATAATATATCAAGATTAGAAGTAAGAATATCGCGCATAATAATGCCTATTTAATTTGAATACATAATCTATTTTAATCTTAAATCTAGTTAAATCTAAAATTTTTTTATACCCTAGGGGCATATTTATTAATGACTATGTTAGCAAAATTTTTTAAAAAAATTTTAAATAAAAAATTTTTTTTTGGAAATCATAATGATCGCACCTTACGTCGTATAGGTAAGACAGTAGATGTTATTAACAAAATGGAACCTGTAATTAAAAAGCTGAATGATAAACAGCTTGCAGCAAAAACTGTTGAATTCCGTGAACGGATATTTAAAGGAGCAACTTTAGAAAGATTGTTGCCAGAAGCATTTGCAGTAGTACGAGAAGCTAGTATACGTGTTTTGGGAATGCGCCATTTTGATGTCCAATTAATAGGAGGTATTGTGTTAAACGAAAGATGTACAGCAGAAATGCGCACTGGTGAAGGAAAAACATTGACCTCTACGCTGCCAGCATACTTGAATGCTTTAAGCGGAAAAGGAGTGCATATAGTTACGGTAAACGATTACCTAACACAGCGCGATGCTGAAAAAAATAGAACTTTGTTTGATTTTTTGGGGTTAAGCGTCGGTATTAATCTTCCGGTACTTACAGCAGCTGCAAAACGTGCCGCCTACGCTGCTGATATAACCTATGGAACTAACAACGAGTATGTTTTTGACTATTTGCGCGATAATATGGTATTTAGTCCAGAAGAAAGAGTACAACGTAAATTGCATTACGCACTAATAGATGAAGTAGATTCAATACTAATAGACGAAGCTCGTACCCCACTAATAATCTCAGGACCTGCTGAAGATAACTCTGATATGTATCGTATAGTTAACAAAATAATTCCTTATTTAATTCGTCAAAATAAAGAAGACTCAGAAAGTTTTAAAGGAGAAGGCCATTTCTCAGTTGATGAGAAATACCGTCAAGTTAATCTTACTGAAAGGGGGCTCATCTTAATTGAAGAAATGTTGGTAACAAATGGTCTTCTGGATGTTAGTCAATCACTTTACTCGCCGACCAATATTATTTTAATGCATCATGTTACCGCAGCACTACGAGCAAATGTACTATTTTATCGTGATATAGACTATATTGTAAAAAACGGAGAAATTATTATTGTTGATAAACATACTGGTCGCAGTATGCCAGGTCGTCGCTGGTCTGACGGATTACACCAAGCAATAGAAGCCAAAGAAGATGTTAAAATACAGAATGAAAACCAAACGTTGGCGTCTATTACCTTTCAAAACTATTTTAGACTGTATGAAAAACTTGCTGGTATGACTGGTACAGCTAATACTGAAGCTTTTGAATTATATTCAATCTATAAACTAGATACTATAGTAGTACCTACTAATCGTCCTATGATTCGTAAAGATTTAGCAGATCTAGTTTATATAACAGAAAAAGAAAAAATTAACGCCATCATTAATGATATTAAAATATGTACTGAACGCGGACAACCAGTATTGGTTGGTACTATTTCTATTGAAAAATCAGAGCTAATTTCTTCTGAATTAAAAAAAAAAGGTATACAGCACCAAGTACTTAACGCAAAATTTAACGCTATGGAAGCGGAAATTGTATCTCAAGCAGGAGCACCAGGAGCGGTAACAATAGCGACAAACATGGCAGGAAGAGGGACCGATATTGTTTTAGGTGGAAACTTGCAGTATGAAGAGAATAATACCTGGAAAAAACGCCATAATGCAGTATTGGCAGCTGGAGGATTGCATATTATAGGTACAGAACGGCATGAATCACGCCGTATTGATAATCAGCTTCGTGGACGCGCTGGACGCCAGGGAGACGCTGGATCTTCTAGATTTTATCTTTCTATGGAAGATTCATTAATGCGTATTTTTACTTCTGATCGTATTTCTAAAATAATACGTAAACTGGGTGTAAAAAATGGAGAAGCTATTGAACATAAATGGGTAACTAAAGCGATAGCAAACGCTCAGCGTAAGGTAGAAAACCGTAATTTTGATATCCGTAAACAATTATTAGAATATGATGATGTAGATAACGATCAGCGTATAGCAATTTACACCCAGCGAAATGAATTACTTGATGTAGATGTAGCTGATATGAGTACTATTATCAATAGTATCCGCAAAGACGTATTAAATATTATTTTAGATAAATATATTCCGCAATCATTGGAAAAAATATGGGATGCTAAAGGATTAGAACATCTACTTAAAGCTGACTTTGATCTATATATACCTATAGTACAATGGTTACATAACGAACCAAGCTTAAAAGTAAATAACCTGCGTAATCGATTATTTGAACATACATTAATTCATTATCAACGTAAAGAAGATATTATAGGTAGTGAGATTATGCGTATTTTTGAAAAAGTAGTTATGCTGCAAACACTTGATTCTTTATGGAAAGAACATCTAGCAGCGATGGACTATTTACGTAAAAGTATCCATTTACGGGTATATGCTCAAAAAGATCCAAAAGAAGAATATAAACGTGAATCTTTTTATATATTTGATAATATGCTTAAATTACTAAAATATGAAGTACTTAGCACTCTAAGTAAAGTAAAATTAAGTATACCGCAAGAAGTAGTAAAATCAATAAAAACAAATAATACGTTATTCATAAAAAATCATAAAAAATTTATTTAAATAATATCCCATAAACGTAATTAATGCCCTCTTTTTCAGAAAAAATATTTAGCGGTAAATGGTTATATTGAAATAATTTATATTCGAAGGGACAGGGATTCGAACCCTGGAAGGAATTGCTTCCTTAACGATTTTCGAGACCGTCCCGTTAAACCACTCCGGCATCCCTCCTATCCATTACATATACATATCCAATTTTATTAATAATATCAGAAAAAATGATTAACTTATTATTATCATAATGGTCTATCTTAATATCTAGATAGTTATTTAGTTGTTATTTTTTTGTTATTTTTTATATAATCTAGTAATATCAGATTTTATCTAGAAAACTATGTGGTAAGGAAAGTGGTAAGGAAAAACATAGTTTTGGAAGCTGATGTCAGCTTCGTATTCGTAAAAAAATATAATTTACACTTTATACTGAACATAAAGCAATATTTAATTTTAAAGAGAAAATTTTGTGATTCTATCTATAGTAGAAGTACTTCAATGTCGTGTAATTGAAAATAGTACAGTTACTGTCCATGGTTGGGTACGTACTAGAAGAGATTCAAAAACAGGAATATCATTCCTTGCAATATATGATGGTTCCTGTTTTAATTCTTTACAGATTGTAATTAATAATACTCTGCCTAATTATAATAATGAAATTAGGCGCTTAACTACTGGTTGCTCTGTTTCCATAACAGGAAAAGTAGTAAAATCTTTAAGTATCGGTCATAATTACGAAATTAAAGCTTCTAAAATTGAAGTAATAGGCTGGATAGATAATCCAAATACTTATCCTATTGCTGCTAAAAAACATAGTTTAGAGTATTTGCGTGAAGTATCCCATCTTAGATCACGGACTAATATAATGGGTGCTGTAATAAGAATAAGACACACTATAGCGCAAGCTATTCATCGTTTTATGAACGAAAATGGTTTTTTATGGGTATCAACACCATTAATTACTGCTTCTAATACTGAAGGTGCTGGAGAAATGTTTCGCGTTTCTACTTTAGATCTAGAAAATTTACCTCGTTCACATAACGGTAAAGTTAATTATGATAAAGATTTCTTTGGAAAAGAAGCATTTTTAACAGTTTCAGGACAATTAAATGGAGAAAGTTATGCATGTGCTATGTCCAAAATATATACTTTCGGTCCAATATTTAGAGCTGAAAATTCTAATACTAGCCGCCATCTTGCTGAATTTTGGATGGTAGAACCAGAAATAGCATTTGCTACTTTAACTGATATATCTGTATTAGCAGAATCCATGCTTAAGTATTTATTTAAAACAGTATTAATAGAAAGTTACGATGATATTCAATTTTTTACAAAATTTTTTAATAAAGAAGTTAAAAATAGCATAATAAAAATTATTAATACAGATTTTGCACAAATAGATTACACTGAAGCAATAAGTATTTTACAAAAAAATAGTAAAAATTTTAAAAATACAGTTTTTTGGGGTATGGATTTATCTTCAGAATATGAACGTTTTTTAGCAGAAAAATACTTTCAAGCTCCAGTAATTGTAAAAAATTATCCTAAAAACATAAAAGCATTCTACATGCGTATAAATGATGATGAAAAAACTGTTGCTGCAATGGATATACTTGTACCTGGAATGGGTGAAATAATTGGTGGCTCTCAACGTGAAGAACGTTTAGATCGTTTAGATGCTCGTTTAACTGAAATGGGACTCAATAAAGAAAATTATTGGTGGTATCGCGATTTACGTCGATATGGAACTGTTCCTCATTCTGGTTTTGGATTAGGTTTAGAAAGATTAATAGCTTATATTACAGGAATACAAAATATTCGTGATGTAATACCTTTTCCAAGAACTACAAAAAATATTTCTTTTTAATTTAATATTGCCTGGCAGCTCCCTACTCTCACATGGGGAGACCCCACACTACCATCGGCACTACAGCGTTTCACTTCTGAGTTCGGTATGGAATCAGGTGGTTCCACTGCGCTAGTACTACCAGGCAAAATAAATCTCAAATAAATAGCTCAGGTGTTAGGTTAAGTTCTCACGGGAAATTAGTATCGGTTAGCTCAACGCTTTACAACGCTTACACATCCGACCTATCAACGTCATCGTCTTTAACGTCCCTTAAGGAGGCTTAAAGCCTCGGGAAGACTTATCTTGAGTTAAGCTTCCCGCTTAAATGCTTTCAGCGGTTATCTTTTCCGTACATAGCTACCGGGCAATGCCATTGGCATGACAACCCGAATACCAGCGGTGCGTCCACTCCGGTCCTCTCGTACTAGGAGCAGTTTCTCTCAATCTTCCAACGCCCACGGCAGATAGGGACCGAACTGTCTCACGACGTTCTAAACCCAGCTCGCGTACCACTTTAAATGGCGAACAGCCATACCCTTGGGACCTACTTCAGCCCCAGGATGTGATGAGCCGACATCGAGGTGCCAAACACCGCCGTCGATATGAACTCTTGGGCGGTATTAGCCTGTTATCCCCGGAGTACCTTTTATTCGTTGAGCGATGGCCCTTCCATACAGAACCACCGGATCACTAAGACCTGCTTTCGCATCTGCTCGAGTTGTCACTCTCACAGTTAAGCTAGCTTATGCCTTTGCACTAACCTTACGATTTCCAACCGTAATTAGCTAACCTTTGTGCTCCTCCGTTACTCTTTAGGAGGAGACCGCCCCAGTCAAACTACCCACCAGACACTGTCTTAAATCCGGATTACGGATCAAAATTAGAATATTAAACATTAAAGGGTGGTATTTCAATGTCGGCTCCATGTATACTGACGTACACACTTCAAAGCCTCCCACCTATTCTACACATTAAAATTCAACATTCAATGTCAAGCTATAGTAAAGGTTCACGGGGTCTTTCCGTCTTGCCGCGGGTACACCGCATCTTCACGGCAAATTCAATTTCACTGAGTCTCAGGTGGAGACAGTCTGGCTATCATTACGCCATTCGTGCAGGTCGGAACTTACCCGACAAGGAATTTCGCTACCTTAGGACCGTTATAGTTACGGCCGCCGTTTACCGGGGCTTCGATCAAGAGCTTTTCAAAATAAAGATAACCCTATCAATTAACCTTCCGGCACCGGGCAGGCGTCACACCGTATACGTCCACTTTCGTGTTTGCACAGTGCTGTGTTTTTAATAAACAGTTGTAGCCAGCTGGTATCTTCGACTGACTTCAGCTCAGAATGTAAAATTCTCCACTGATATGTCAGCGTGCCTTCTCCCAAAGTTACGGCACCATTTTGCCTAGTTCCTTCACCTGAGTTCTCTCAAGCGCCTAAGTATTCTCTACCTGACCACCTGTGTCGGTTTATGGTACGATTTAATATAACCTTTAGTTTAGAGGCTTTTCTTGGAAGCATAGCATTAATTCCTTCATCACCTTAGTGATTCGTTATCACGCCTTAGTGTTAATAAGAAATAGCGGATTTACCTACTATTTCCACCTTTACGTTTGAACCGAGACAACCGTCCCCCGGAGAATCTAGCTTTCTTCGTCCCCCCTTCACAGTTATACTAAGTACAGGAATATTAACCTGTTTTCCATCGACTACGCCTTTCGGCCTCATCTTAGGAGCCGACTAACCCTGCTCCGATTAACGTTGAACAGGAACCCTTAGTCTTTCGGCGAGCAGGTTTTTCACCTGCTTTATCGTTACTTATGTCAGCATTCGCACTTCTGATACCTCCAATATACCTTACAGTATATCTTCATAGGCTTACAGAACGCTCCCCTACCCAACCATAATTATAATAATTATTGTTGCCGCAGCTTCGGTGTATAATTTAGCCCCGTTACATCTTTCGCGCAGATTGACTCTACTAGTGAGCTATTACGCTTTCTTTAAATGATTGCTGCTTCTAAGCCAACATCCTAGCTGTCTATGCCTTCCCACATCGTTTCCCACTTAACTATAACTTAGGGACCTTAGCTGGCGGTCTGGGTTGTTTCCCTCTTCACGACGGATGTTAGCACTCGCCGTGTGTCTCCCATGATATTATTCTATAGTATTCGAAGTTTGCATCGGGTTGGTAATCCAGTATAGACCCCTAGCACGAAACAGTGCTCTACCCCCATAGATAAATTCACGAGGCGCTACCTAAATAGCTTTCGGGGAGAACCAGCTATCTCCCGGTTTGATTGGCCTTTCACCCCTAACCACAAGTCATCCGCTAATTTTTCAACATTAGTCAGTTCGGTCTTCCAGTTAGTATTACCTAACTTTCAACCTGCTCATGGCTAGATCACCGGGTTTCGGGTCTATATCCTGCAACTTAACGCCCAGTTAAGACTCGGTTTCCCTACGGCTCCCTTATACAGTTAACCTTGCTACAGAATATAAGTCGCTGACCCATTATACAAAAGGTACGCAGTTACATTTAATAAAATGCTCCTACTGCTTGTACGTACACGGTTTCAGGTTCTATTTCACTCCCCTAACCGGGGTTCTTTTCACCTTTCCCTCACGGTACTAGTTCACTATCGGTCAGTCAGTAGTATTTAGCCTTGGAGGATGGTCCCCCCATTTTCAGACAGGATATCACGTGTCCCATCCTAATCATCAAGCTCACAATATATATATTTTCAGATACGGGACTATCACCCTATATTGTTGGATTTTCCAAACCATTTTCTTAATACATAAATTGATAATGGCTATGGGCTCTTCCCCTTTCGCTCGCCACTACTTAGGGAATCTCAATTGATTTCTTTTCCTTAAGGTACTTAGATGTTTCAGTTCCCTTAGTTTGCTTTGTCAAAATATAGATTCATTTGACAATGATGTAATTTTATTACATCAGGTTTCCCCATTCGGATATTGCCGGTTAATAACATTTTATATCAATTTACCGACACTTTTCGCAGATTTACACGTCCTTCTTCGCCTCTGACTGCCAAGGCATTCACCGTGTACGCTTAATACACTTAACCTTACAACCCTGAACTATCTTTTTATCTTATAAAAGAACACTAAAAAACATATGGTGGAGCTAAGCGGGATTGAACCGCTGACCTCCTGCGTGCAAAGCAGGCGCTCTCCCAGCTGAGCTATAGCCCCATTTTTAAAAAAATTGTAAATTTTAAATAATTTTAAAATTGGTAGGCCTGAGTGGACTTGAACCACCGACCTCACCCTTATCAGGGGTGCGCTCTAACCATCTGAGCTACAAGCCTATTATATAGGTTTGCTCATTATTATATCAAACAATCTGATATGAACAAATTAACAACAATATTTTTATGTTAAGGAGGTGATCCAACCACAGGTTCCCCTACGGTTACCTTGTTACGACTTCACCCCAGTCATGAACCACAAAGTGGTAAGCGCCCTCCATTTTAGGTTAAGCTACTTACTTCTTTTGCAACCCACTCCCATGGTGTGACGGGCGGTGTGTACAAGGCCCGAGAACGTATTCACCGTGGCATTCTGATCCACGATTACTAGCGATTCCGACTTTATGGAGTCGAGTTGCAGACTCCAATCCGAACTACGACATATTTTATGAGGTCCGCTAACTCTTACAAGATCGCTTCTCTTTGTATATGCCATTGTAGCACGTGTGTAGCCCTACTCGTAAGGGCCATGATGACTTGACGTCATCCCTACCTTCCTCCGGTTTATCACCGGCAGTCTCATTTGAGTTCCCGACCTAATCGCTGGCAACAAATGATAAGGGTTGCGCTCGTTGCGGGACTTAACCCAACATTTCACAACACGAGCTGACGACAGCCATGCAGCACCTGTCTCAGAGTTCCCAAAGGCACCTTAACTTCTCTGTTAAGTACTCTGGATGTCAAGAGTAGGTAAGGTTTTTCGCGTTGCATCGAATTAAACCACATGCTCCACCGCTTGTGCGGGCCCCCGTCAATTCATTTGAGTTTCAACCTTGCGGCCGTACTCCCCAGGCGGTCGATTTAACGCGTTAGCTACGAAAACTATAGTTTTAAACTACAACCTTCAAATCGACATAGTTTACAGCATGGACTACCAGGGTATCTAATCCTGTTTGCTCCCCATGCTTTCGTACCTGAGCGTCAGTTTTCGTCCAGGGGGTCGCCTTCGCCACTGGTATTCTTTCAGATATCTACGCATTTCACCGCTACACCTGAAATTCTACCCCCCTCTACGAGACTCTAGTCTATCAGTTTCAAATGCAGTTCCTAGGTTAAGCCTAGGGATTTCACAACTGACTTAATAAACCACCTACGTACTCTTTACGCCCAGTAATTCCGATTAACGCTTGCACCCTCCGTATTACCGCGGCTGCTGGCACGGAGTTAGCCGGTGCTTCTTTTGTAGATAACGTCAAATTATAATCTTATTAAGATTATAATTTTCTTCTCTACTGAAAGTGCTTTACAACCCAAAGGCCTTCTTCACACACGCGGCATAGCTGCATCAGGGTTTCCCCCATTGTGCAATATTCCCCACTGCTGCCTCCCGTAGGAGTCTGGACCGTGTCTCAGTTCCAGTGTGGCTGTTTATCCTCTCAGACCAGCTAGAGATCGTAGCCTAGGTGAGCCATTACCTCACCTACTAGCTAATCCCATCTAGGTTCATCCAATGGTGTGAGGCCTACTAATAAGGTCCCCCACTTTGGTCTTACGACTTTATGCGGTATTAGCTATCGTTTCCAATAGTTATCCCCCTCCATTGGGCAGATCCCTAGACATTACTCACCCGTCCGCCGCTCGCCAGCAAAAAAGCTAAGCTTCTTTCTGTTGCCGCTCGACTTGCATGTGTTAGGCCTGCCGCAAGCGTTCAATCTGAGCCATGATCAAACTCTTCAATTTAAATTGAATACTTAAAAATTAAAAATTTTACTCATATAAATTAAGTTTTTTTATTTTAATTTTAAGAATTAATGTTTTATAAAAAAATTGCTAATGTTCACACAGATTGTCTGATCTTTTGTTAAAGAACGCAAATAAAAAATAAAATAATTTAATATAAAATATATTATCTTTTTTAAATAGTCAAGCTTTTACCTATTTATTACTAAATAGTAATTCAATGTAATTAATTTCTATACTTTAGTAAAAAATAATTATCAAAACTAAAAATAGTAAATTAATACAAAAATTAATTATTAATGATTTTATCATCTAAATCTAGAAATAAGTTAATTTATGTTAAATAGCTTATTGATTAATAATAAGATGATTATCTTTTACATCTAAAATTATTGATTTATTCGGTAATAAATTTTCAGATAAAATTTTTTGAGATAATGGATTTTCTATTTCTTGTTTTATAATTCTTTTTAAAGGACGTGCTCCATAAATAGGATCAAAACTAGATTTACATAAAAAATTTAATACTCTATCATTTATACTACTTAGTCTATAACCTTTTGATTCTAAACGTTGATATAAATTTTTCAGTTGAATTTGTGCAATTTTTATTAGATGATCATTATTAAGTGGATGAAATACTACAATATCATCTATACGATTAATAAATTCTGGACGAAAGTGATGGCTAACTATATTTAGTACTATTTTTTTTATTTCAAAATAATTAATTTTATTAAAACGATCTTGAATTATATCTGATCCTAAATTAGACGTCAGAATAACTATAGTATTACGAAAATCTACTGTACGACCCTTACAATCAGTTAAACGACCATCATCTAATAATTGTAATAAAATATTAAATACATCAGAATGAGCTTTTTCAATCTCATCTAATAAAATAACAGAATAAGGACGACGTTTAACTGCTTCAGTTAAAAATCCTCCTTCTTCATAACCAATATAACCTGGAGGAGCACCTACTAATTTAGATACTGAATGTTTTTCCATAAATTCAGACATATCAATACGAATAATTGCACTATCACTATCAAATAAGAACATAGCTAATGTTTTACACAATTCTGTTTTTCCTACTCCAGTAGGTCCTAAAAACATAAAAGAACCTATTGGTCTATTAGGATCTGCTAAACCTGTACGACTTCTACGAATTGCATTTGCAACTGCTTCTACTGCTTCATTTTGACCAATAATTTTTTGATGTAAATTATGCTCTATATGTAGTATTTTTTCTCTTTCAGTTTCTAACATTTTTGATACAGGAATTCCTGTCCATCTAGCTAATACTTCAGCGATTTCAATATCAGTTACACGATTACGTAATAATCGTAAAGATTTATTTACAGATTGCGAAATAGTTACAATTTTTTTTTCTATTTCAGGAATTTTTCCATACTGTAATTCAGACATTAATGCTAAATCACCAACACGTTTTGCCTGTTCAATTAAAATTTTTGCTTTTTCTAATTCTTTTTTTAAATTTTGATTCTTTAATAAAGAATTTTTTTCTGATTTCCATTCTTCTTCAAGTTCCGAAAAATCTTTTTCTTTTTGATTTAATTCATCATTAATAATTTTTAATCTTTTTATACTTGATTCATCTGATTCTTTCTTTAGAGCTTGTTGTTCTAATTTTAATTGAATTATTCTTCGTTCTAATCTATCCAGATCTTCTGGTTTAGAATCTATTTGTATACGAATACTAGATGCAGCTTCATCTATAAGATCAATTGCTTTATCTGGCAATTTCCTATCTGCTATATATCGATGAGATAGAGTTGCTGCGGCAACTATAGCAGGATCTGTTATTTGTACATGATGATGTAATTCATAACGCTCTTTTAATCCACGCAAAATAGCAATTGTATCTTCGATATTTGGTTCAAAAACAAAAATTTTTTGAAAACGACGTTCTAACGCAGCGTCTTTTTCAATAAATTTACGGTATTCGTCAAGTGTAGTAGCTCCTACACAATGAAGTTCACCTCTTGCAAGTGCTGGTTTTAACATATTACTAGCATCCATTGCACCATCATTGTTACCTGTACCTACCATAGTATGTAATTCATCTATAAAAAGAATAATATTTACTTCATTCTTTGAAAGATCATTTAATAATGATTTTAATCTTTCTTCAAATTCACCACGATATTTAGCACCAGCTATTAATAATCCTATATCAAGAGATAAAACTCTATTTTTTTTTAAACCTTCAGGTACTTCACCATTAACAATACGCTGTGCTAATCCCTCAATAATAGCAGTTTTACCTACACCTGGTTCACCAATTAAAACTGGATTATTTTTAGTACGACGTTGAAGTACTTGAATAGTGCGTCTTATCTCTTCATCACGACCAATAACAGGATCTAATTTTCCTTTTTCAGCATATTCAGTTAAATCAATAGTAAATTTTTTTAATACTTTGCTGTAATCTTCTGTATTTTTATTTTTTACAAATTCTCCATTGATTATTTTTTCAATTGCTTTAGTAATTGTTGTCGTTGTAACACCAGCTGATTTTAAAATGTCTTTTAAAATGCCATTAACTTCTAATGAAGCTAAAACGAAAATTTTTGAAGAAATAAAATTTTCCTCATATTTTTGAGCGATTTTATCGCATAAATTAAATATACGAATTAAATCTTGTGAAAGCTGTACATTACCACTAATTTCATTTTTTCGTGGAAGATGTTCACAAGCATGCTCAATCGAGTTAATAAATGATACTATATTAACATCAGCAAATTGAAGTAATGAATATACATTATCATTTTTATTTTTTAATAAAGCTAACATAACATGTATAGGTTCAATAAATTCATTTTTTCTTTCAAGAGAAAGATATTGAGCCTCTGCAAGAGCAAGTTGAAATTTATTAGTAAAACGATCTAAATGCATATTTTATTATTTTATCCTCAATAAGCTATATAAATTATATGCTTTTATTTAATGAATCTTCTCTTAATGCTATTATTAAATTTAACATATCTTGTGGTAAAGATATATTCCATTTCATTTTAATTGATGTTATAGGATGATAAAAACCTAAAGAAACAGCATGTAATGCTTGTCTGTTAAAATATTGTAATAGATTATTAATCTTTTCAGAAGAAATTTTGGAAATTTTTTCCTTTTTGCTATAAAGCGGATCTCCTAACAAAGGATAATTAATATAAGCCATATGAACACGAATTTGGTGAGTACGTCCAGTATCTAGACGTAAACGTAAATGTGTGTGAGCTCTAAAACGTTCTATAATACGATAATGAGTTATTGCTTTCTTTCCATTTGAGCAAACTATCATTTGCATTCTATTAGAATAATGTCGAGCAATAGGTTGATTAACAGTACCTCCTGATATAATATTACCTATAGTAATAGCTTCATATTCTCTGATAATATTTCGCATTTTAAAAAAATTGACTAAACGGATATATGCTAAAATTGTTTTAGCTATAACCATTAAACCAGTAGTATTTTTGTCTAAACGATGGACAATTCCAGCACGAGGAACCTTTACAATAGGAGGAAAATAATATAACAAAGCATTTAGGATGGTATTTTCACTATTTCCTGCACCAGGATGGACTACTAAATTAGCTTTTTTATTAATAACTAATATATATTCATCTTCATAAACAATATTCAATGGTATATTTTGTGATTTACATATTTCTTTTTTTATTATCTGTATTTCAACATTTTCATTACCATATATTTTTTCTTTAGGTATTAATTTAACTTTATCATTTAACCTTACTAAACCTTTAAGAATAAATTTTTTTATTTGTGATCTTGAATAACTAGAAAATAATTCAGCTAAAGCTTGATCTAAACGTTTACCTAATTGTGATTTTTTCAAAATTCCAGTAATTATTACCATAATTTATTAATTTTAATAATTGAAATAAAACTTTTTTAAAATCTTTTTTAAAAAAAAGAGATAAATAAAATTTAAATGCAAATAAAATATATAACATTAGCTTATAGTATAGGACTATTATTAATAGGTTGTTTAAATCAAGATTGTTTAAATCATAAAAATATTTTAATAAAAAATAATCCATCAGATATTTATCTATATGCACAACAAAAATTATATAATGGTAATTGTAATAATGATACTTTAATAGCTATTAAAAATTTTAAATTTTTAAAAAATTATAATTTAATTACATCTTATGCACAACAAATCCAATTAAATTTAATTTATGCTTACTATAAATTAACTAGTTTTTCTTTTGCACAATCATCTATTAATAATTTTTTACTATTTAATTCTAATCATCCTAATATTGATTATGTAATTTATATGCAAGGATTAATTAATATGGCACGAGATAGCAATAATCTATTACAAGGATTATTTGGTATAAATAGTAATACTAATACTAAATATGTGCGTACAGCATTACTTAATTTTATACAACTAATTAATACTTATCCTAATAGCCAATATTCAGATAATATTAAATATATAATTTATCTTAAAAATAGTATAGCTGATTATGAACTTTCTATAATAAAATATTACTATAAATGTGAATCTTATATTGCAGTAAATAAACGTGTTGAGAAAATGCTACGTAATTTTGAAAATACTAAAGCGATTAAAAAAGCTTTATTTTTTTATGAAAAATCTTATGAAAAATTATATTTAAATTATTAAATTTTAATTTTTAAAAATAGCACTTAAAAGATAAAATATAAAATTTATAAAATTTAATTTTAATACATTTTATAATTATAAAAATTACCTTGTATTTAAGTTATTATATTTTATATTTAATTTTTTTAAAATTTACTAAAATATTTTATTGGAGCTAAGCGGAATCGAACCGCTAACCACTTGCATGCCATGCAAGTACTCTACCTAATTGAGCTATAGCCCCTATTTTATAAAAAAATTTATTATTTAAAAAATTATTTAAATAATTTAAAATTAATATTTAGTAAATTCTTTAGAAGAATGGCAATTAATAAAATTTAATGCTTGCTCAATATGAGCTAAAGACCGTAATTTTCCTAATGTATATATAGTAATATTAATAGCAGGAGAACTACTAATTCCAGTTACTGCAACCCTTAATTGCATACAAATGTTTTCCATACTAATTTTTAATTCATCAGCTGTTTTTTTAATTATTAAGTTTAATGAATCTGGTGTCCATTCATTAAGTGAAATTAATTTTTGGCGCATTTTATGTAACGTTTGTGTAGCAGAACATAAATATTTTTTAGCTATATTTTTATCAAATTCGATAAAATCGTTATAAAAATAACAACAATTAGCTGCCATTTCTTTAAGAGTCTTGCAACGTTTACTTAAAATTTTTACTAAATCTATTAATAAAGGACCATTTTTAGTATCAATTCCTTGATTATTCAAATGCCAAATTAAATTATTAGCAATATATTCAGCAGGTAATTTATTTATGTAATATTGATTAAACCAAAGTAATTTTTTAATGTCGAATATACTAGCAGATTTATTTATAGCTTTAATATTAAATTTTTTTTTCATTTCTTCTATACTAAAAATTTCCTGATCACCATAGGACCATCCTAAACGGATAAGGTAATTTATTAATGCTTCTGGCAAAAAACCATCATCACGATACTGCATAATACCTACTGCACCGTGACGTTTAGAAAGTTTTTTACCATCATTACCCAATATCATTGATACATGAGCATAATATGGTACTGGTGCCCCAATTGCCTTTAAAATATTTATTTGACGTGGTGTATTATTTATATGATCTTCACCACGAATAACGTGAGTAATTTTCATATCAAAATCATCAACTACTACACAAAAATTATAAGTATATGATCCATCAGTACGACGAATAATTAAATCATCCATTTCTTTATTTTTAAATTCAATAGAACCTCGTATAAGATCATTAAAAACTATTGATCCTGTTTGTGGATTGCTAAATCTTACTACATAAGGTTCATCATTAGTATGATGTTCATAGTTATTTTTACAAAATCCATCATATTTAGGTTTTTTTCCCTGAGCTATCTGTAATTTACGTAAGTTTCTTAAACGTTCTTTAGAACAATAGCACTTATATGCAATTTTTTTATGAAGCATATCATTAATAATCATATTATATCTATTTAAACGTTTAGTTTGAAAATAAGGACCTTCATCCCAGCTTAAATTGAGCCAATTCATGCTTTCTATGATAGCTTCAATAGCTAGTTTTGTTGATCTTTCTGAATCAGAATCTTCTACACGTAGTACAAATTTACCTTTTTTTTTACATGCAAATAACCAAGAATATAAAGCAGTACGTACACTACCAATATGTAAATAACCTGTAGGACTAGGAGCAAAACGTGTTTTAATTTTCATATAATATTTTTATATAAATAAAATAGTAAAAATAAATTAATAATAAAATAAAGTTCTTAATAAATTTAATTTAATTTTAAATTATACAAAAATTTATTGACTTATTCTAGTTGTTCTTTACGATAATAAAATTATTAGGGTGATTAGCTCAGTTGGAAGAGCACCTCCCTTACAAGGAGGGGGTCGGCGGTTCGATACCGTCATCACCCATAATTAGAGGGTCGTTAGCTCAGTTGGTAGAGCAGTTGACTTTTAATCAATTGGTCACAGGTTCGAGTCCTGTACGACCCATAATATTCAAAATTAATTTAATGTAGTACTAAATACTGATCAAAAATTTTAAACTAGGTTTAATCAAGATTTGTAAATTTTTTTAGTATTACAATACTTAATCTGATAAATATATATTTGTAGAAGATTCTATACAATAGCCAATATCATCCTCTAAATATGGATAATTTGCAGCAATACGCGCTATTTTATTACATTGTTCATTTTTAAAATTACCTGAATGTCCTTTTACCCAATTCCAACGTAAATTATGAGGTTTAATAGCTGCATCTAGCCTTTTCCATAAATCAACGTTTTTAACTGGTTTATTGTCATAAGTTTTCCAATAGCGTTTTTTCCAATTATTAACCCATTCAGTAATTCCTTTACGAAGATATTGACTATCAGTAATGATTACTACTTTACATTTTTCTGTTAAAGATTCTAGTGCAATAATAGCAGCCATTAACTCCATTCTGTTATTAGTAGTTAATCGATAACCAGCACTAAAAGTTTTTTCATAATTTTTATAAAATAGCTTTTTATAATAAAGTATAGCACAATAGCCGCCAGGACCAGGATTACCTAGACACGAACCATCAGTAAAAATTTCAATTTGTTGGCACATATATTATGATAATTTATATTATCTGTTAATAATTTTATGACATAAACAAACATTATGAATACTAATATTTTGCGACAAATTAGTCTAGATATAGAAACTACTGGTATGAAAAAATTTGGTCTTCCTTATAAAGGACATCGAATTATCGAAATTGGAGCAATAGAAATTATAAATCGTAAAATAACAGGAAAATACTTTCACTCATATTTAAAACCCAACCGTACTATTGATAACGAAGCTTTCAATTTACATGGTATTAGTAATAAATTTCTTAATGATAAACCTATTTTTGCAGAAATAGCAGAAGACTTTTTAAATTTTATTTATGATAGTGAATTAATTATTCATAACGCATTCTTCGATATTGGTTTTATAGATTATGAATTTAATATGTTAAATTGTGGTATGAATAATATTCACACATTTTGCAAAATAACAGATAGTTTGTTACTAGCCAGAAAAATTTTTCCTGGAAAACGTAATAATTTAGATGCTTTATGCGATCGTTATTTAATAGATAACAGTAAACGTACTAATCACAGTGCTTTAATTGATGCAAAAATTTTAGCAGAAATTTTTTTATTGATGACTAGTGGTCAAACAGTAATGGAATTTCTTAAAGAAGAAGAACAAGAAAAATATGAATCAGAAAAAAATATGCAAATACAAAAAATGCGTCATTCAAAAATGATGATGAAAATTATTTATGCTAATAATGAAGAAATTTTAGCTCATGAACAACTATTAGATATAATACAAAAAAAAAGTGGTAGTTGTTTATGGAGAACAAGATTTTAAAAATCTACTTATTAAAAGTAAAGTATTAAATTTATTTAATAAAGTATTGACGTTAACTAATCATAACTTTATTATATATTTCATATTATGAAATTATGGTGCGGTAGTTCAGTAGGTAGAATACCGGCCTGTCACGCTGGGGGTCGCGGGTTCGAGTCCCGTCCGCACCGCCAAATATTGAAACCATATTTTATAAAATTTTTTCTGAATAGAAAATTTTTTCTTAATTATTTGATATTAAATTAAGTTTATATAAAAAAACAGTAATAATACTAATACCACATTTAAAAAATTAATAATACAAAAAAATTGTATGTTGGGAACATATTTTAAAAATTAAACATTTTATAATAACACCAAATAGTATAACTAAGTACAATGGGTAATAGTATTATTACTATAATAAACATTAATTTTAATGTATTTAAACTTGAAGTAGCATCCCACATAGTTAAACTAACATTAGGCATCGTAATTGATGGTATAATAAAAGGAAATATAGTTATGCCTATAGTTGATATTATACAGGCTATAGTAAAAGAAGAAGAAATAAAAGCAAATACACTTATTTTTATATAACTATAAATAATAGTAAAAAAAGGCAGTAACAATCCTAATAATGGAAATATTAATAATATTGGATAGTTCCAGTAATTTACCATCCAAGCTCCAGCATGATATTTTACTTCTTTATGTAAAGGATTAGACTGTGCCGATTGATCAATAATTGAAGTAATAGTAAAACCATCAATACTTTTAATAAATAAAATAATAGCTAGAAAAAACATTATTATTGTTATTAATGCTGTTAATTTAGTTATATTACGCATTTTTACCTGTAAATTACTATTACTACTAGTGCGCATTTGAATATAAGTACTACCTTGGGTTAAAAACATCGCTATAATAATAGTGCTTAATAATAAACTAAATGGATTTAAAAGCTGAAAAAAATTACCTGTATAATATAAACGCATATACATGTCTATATAAAATGGTATTCCTTGCAATAAATTACCAAATATAATTCCCATAACTATAGGTGAAATAAAACTACCAATAAATATTCCCCAATAACATAAATTGCGCCAGCGCAAATTATCTATTTTTGATAGAAATTCAAAACTTATTGGACGAAAAAATAAAGATACTAACAATAATATTATAGCTATATAAAATCCAGAAAATATTATAGCGTATACTATAGGCCAAACAGCAAATAAAGCTCCAATAGTAGTTATTAACCAAACTTGATTACCATCCCAATGTGGAGCAATAGTATTAATCATTATTTTTCTCTCGATATCACTATAACAAGAAAAGCGCATTAATATACCAACGCCCATATCAAATCCTTCAGTTATAGTAAATATTATAATAAATAAACCTATTAATACCCACCAAATAAAACGTAAAAATTCATAATTAAACATTATTAAAATAATAATTATTAAAACTAATTAGTATTTTTTAGGCTACTAGGTCCTAAACTTACAAATTTAAACATAAGATATATTTCAGCTATTAAAAATAAAGTATATATAATACCAATTAGTACTATAGATAGAAAAACTTCACTAGTAGTAAGTATTGAATGTGCTACCGCAGTAGGTAATATTTCATTTATAATCCATGGTTGACGACCATATTCAGCAATAAACCAACCAGATTCTATAGCAATCCATGGTAAAGGAATACTATATAACATAATATAATGTAACCAACGATATTGACCTATACAATTATATAGCATAGTATAAAAACATAAAATAATTAGCAATAGCATTAGTAATCCACTGCATATCATTATTCTAAAAGAAAAATAAAGTGGTGCTACATATGGAATAGAATCTTTAGTTGCTTTACGTATATAATCTTCACTAGAGTTAGTAATATTATCAGTATAGCGATTAAGTAGTAATCCATAACCTAAATCATGTTTAGCTTTATTAAATTCTTTATATACAGCAATATCTGCATTACCAGAACGCAACTGTTGCAATAAGCTATATGCTTTTACTCCATTCCGTATACGGATCTCATGTTGTGTCATTAAGTCTTTAAGACCTATTATTTGACGATCAGTGGAACGAGTAACTGCAATACCTAAAAAATAAGGAATACGTATAGTAAAATTATTAATTTGTTTTTTTTGGTCTGGTAAGCTGAATAATGTAAAAGATGCTGGTGCAGACTCCGTCTTCCATACTGCTTCAATAGCTGCTAGCTTAGTTTTTTGTACTTCTCCTATTTTATAACCAGATGCGTCACCTAAAAAAATAACTGACAACACTGCTATTATTCCAAAAGAAGTAGCAATAGCAAAAGATCTTTGTGCAAAAAAAAATCGCGTTTTTTTAATATATAATAAGAGCTAATACCCAATATAAACATTGCACCAGTACAGTAACTTGCAGTTATAGTATGTAAAAATTTTATCTGAGATACTGGATTTAAAAATAAATCAATAAAACTAACTATTTCCATACGCATAGTTTCGTAATTTAAATAGGCTGCTATAGGATTTTGCATCCATCCGTTAGCAATCAAAATCCATAATGCTGATAGATTAGAACCCAGTGCTACTAACCAAGTAACAACCATATGCTGAATTTTTCCAAGTTTATTCCAACCCAAAAGTAATAAACCAATAAAAGTAGATTCAAGAAAAAAGGCCATCAATCCTTCAATAGCTAATGGTATACCAAATATATCGCCAATATAGTGAGAAAAATATGACCAGTTAGTTCCAAATTGGAACTCCAAAATAATACCTGTAGCAATACCAAATGCAAAATTAATAGCAAATAAATGACTCCAAAATTTAGTCATATATTTATATATTTTTTTACCAGATAATACATAAACTGTTTCCATTATAGCTATTAAAAAGGCCATACCAAGTGTTAAAGGTACAAAAAGAAAGTGATACATCGCTGTTATCGCAAATTGTAACCTTGATAGTTCAATAACATCAAACATAATAAATCCTTTTTTCAGAAAAAAATTATATAATCTGAAATTATGTTCAAGGATTAATAGTTAGAATTTATCTAACTAATATCAGTTTTTTTATAAAAAATACTTTTTAAAAATTTACCTATATCAGCAATATTACGTACAATCTTGACTCCTGCAGATTCTAATTCTTTAAATTTTGCGTTTGCTGTACCTTTAGAGCCAGCAATAATAGCTCCAGCATGGCCCATATGTTTTCCTTTAGGAGCTGTAACACCAGCAATATAGCTAATAACCTGTTTATTAATTTTATGCTTCTTAATATAAGCAGCAGCCTCTTCTTCTGCACTACCTCCTATTTCACCTATCATCAATATTGCTTTTGTTTGTTGATCTTTTTCAAAAAGTTTTAATATATCAATAAAATTTGATCCAGAAATTGGATCTCCACCTATACCTACGCAAGTAGATTGTCCCAAACCAGCATCAGTAATTTGCTTTACAGCTTCATAGGTTAATGTTCCAGAACGAGAAATAATACCTATTAATCCAGACTTATGAATATTCTCTGGCATAATGCCAATTTTACATTCTCCAGGTGTAATTATTCCTGGAGAATTTGGTCCAATCATACGTATCTTATTATTTCGTTCTAATTTTGCTTTCACTATTAGCATATCTAATGTAGGAATACCTTCAGTAATACAAATAATTAAATTGATACCAGCATCAATTGCTTCTAAAATAGAATCTTTACAAAATGGTGCAGGAACATAAATAACAGATGTTGTAGCGCAAGTTTTATCAACTGCTTCTTGTACAGTATTAAATACTGGTAAACCAAGATGTTTAGTTCCTCCTTTATTTGGAGTAACACCACCTACTATTTTAGTTCCATAAGCTAGTGCATTTTTAGAATGAAAAGTACCTTGGTTACCAGTAAATCCTTGACAGATAACTTTTGTATTTTTATTAATTAAAATCGACATTATTTATCCTTTACTGCAGCAATAACTTGTTTAACAGCATCAATTAAATTATTAGTTACAATAATGTTTAACATACTTTTAGCTAATATTTTATTACCTTGTTTGGCATTATTACCTTCTAATCGAACTACAACAGGAATATTAATGCTGATTTTAGATATAGCATTGATTATACCATCAGCAATTAAATCACAACGAACAATACCACCAAAAATATTAATTAATATTGCTTTAACATTTTTATTTGATAAAATTAGCTGAAAATATTCAGTTACACGTTCTTTAGTTGCTCCACCTCCAATATCAAGAAAATTAGCTGGTTTTCCACCATATAATTTTACAATATCCATTGTTCCCATTGCTAATCCAGCACCATTTACCATACATCCAATATTACCATCTAAAACTAAATAGTTTAACTGTCTATGATGTGCTTCACATTTATCTTGCTGATTGTTCTTATTATATATATTACGAAATTTTGACTGACGGAATAAGGCATTACTGTCAATACTAAGTTTACTATCAAGACATATAAGATCATTGTTGTTATTAATAACAAGCGGGTTAATTTCTACTAGTTCTAGATCTCTTTCTAAAAATAAAGTAGCTAATCCTATAAAAATTTTAACAAATTGACTAATTTGTTTACCAAATAATCCCAATTTAAATGCTAGTTGGCGAGCCTGATAAGGATGTGGACCAGTTAAATTATCTAGTGTAATTTTATGAATTAGATGTGGATTTTTTTCTGCTATTTTTTCAATTTCAATACCTCCTTCTATTGAAGCTATAAATATTATACTACAGATACTACGATCTATAATTAATCCTAAATATAACTCTTTAGTTATAAAAGTTGCTTTTTCTACTAAAATATGATTTACCTGTTGACCTAGAGCATCTGTTTGGGAAGTAATTAGGCGATTACCAAACCAATGTTTGGCAAATAATCGTAGTTCTTCTTTAGATTTTATTATTTTAATGCCTCCAGCTTTACCACGACCTCCTGCATATACTTGACATTTTGCAATCCAAGGTTCAATTCCTAAAGATAATTTTTCTACTTCACTAAGTGAACTACAAATATAACCTGTTGGGATAGGTAATCCATATTTAGCAAATAGCTGTTTTGATTGATATTCATATAAATTCATGATATTATTTATTTTTCCTAGAAAATTTAAATGTTTTAGCATAAAAATAAAATACTAATCTAATTTTAGATAAAATTAATTTTTTGTTAAAAAAACATTTAAATGATTTGTTACATTAGCTAATTAATTTTATATTAATATAAATTAATATGAAATCAATTAACTTAACCTTAAACAAAAAATATGAAATTAGTAATTTTATTTAATTTCAGTTTTAATTTCAGTTATTTATTAACAGCTTAAGATCAAAAGCTTAAGATCAAAATATGGCAGAAAAACGCAATATATTTTTAATTGGACCTATAGGTGCTGGTAAAAGCACTATTGGACGTCAGTTAGCTGAACAGTTAAATATAGAATTTTTTGATTCTGATAAAGAAATTGAACGACGTACTGGCGCTGATTTAAGTTGGGTATTTGATGTAGAAGGTGAAAATGGTTTTCGCTATCGAGAAGAAAAAATTATTAATGAACTTACAAAAAAACAAGGAATAGTTTTAGCTACCGGAGGTGGTTCTGTAAAATCTTGTGAAATAAGTAACCTATTAGCTTCTCGTGGAATTGTTATTTATCTAAAAACAACTATTGAAAAACAATTAGATCGTACATCTCTTGATAAAAGACGTCCTTTGTTACAAGGAAAAACTAATCAACGTGATATTTTTACAGTACTAGCTAAAGAAAGAAATCCTCTATATGAAAAAATAGCAGATATTACTATATGTACCGATAAAAAAAGCACTAAGATTGTTATTAACAAAATTATTAATATACTTAAATAATTTTAATTATACTTAAATAATTTTAATTATAAACCTCACCATACCACCAGACAAGTAAATAGACAAGTAAATACAGACCAATAAATAAAAAGTGTTGTTAAAATATTTATTTTTCAGGATATTTAAATAAAATGAGTAAACCTATTGTTTTTAGCGGCGCACAGCCATCAGGAGAACTAACTATCGGAAACTATATAGGGGCAATAAGTAAATGGGTAAGTATGCAGAATGATTATAATTGTATTTATTGTATCGTTGACCTACATGCTATAACTAACCGTCATAATATTCAACATTTACATAAAACAACACTTGATCTTACCGCTATGTATCTTGCATGTGGTATAGATCCATTTAAAAGTATTATTTTTATACAGTCGCATATACCTGAGCATAGCCAAATGAATTGGCTACTTAATTGCTATACATATTTAGGAGAACTTAGCAGAATGACTCAATTTAAAGATAAATATGCTCATTCTGCTAAAAATATAAATGCTGGACTATTTAATTATCCAGTACTAATGGCTGCAGATATTTTACTATATCAAACTAGTAAAGTACCAATCGGAGAAGATCAAAAACAGCATTTAGAATTAAGTCGTAATATTGCTAAACGATTTAATGCTTTGTATGGTGACATTTTTACTATTCCTGAACCTTTTATTTCTGAAAGAAATGTACGGGTAATGTCTTTATTAAATCCAAAGAAGAAAATGTCAAAATCAGATATAAATAAAAAAAATATTATTTCTCTTATAGAAGAACCTAAATCTATAGTTAATAAATTAAAATGTGCGGTAACAGATTCTGATTATCCACCAATAATACGTTACGATCCTGTAAATAAACCAGGAGTTTCTAATTTACTAAATATTCTGTCTAGTGTAACTGACACTCCAATAGCTAAATTAGAGCAAAATTTCAACGGAAAAATGTATGGATATTTAAAATATGTAGTTACCGATGCATTGTTAGAAATGCTAACTTCATTACAGAGTCGTTATTATTCTTTACGTGCTGATGAAAATTATCTAAAAGAAATTTTACGAGAAGGAGCAAAAAAAGCTAAAATTAAAGCAAACTTAACCTTATACAAGAGCTATAAAGCTGTTGGTTTTATATAATTTAATTATTTTATAATAAAATAAATTTTAATGGTGCCCGAACTTGGAATTGAACCAAGGACACGGGGATCTTCAGTCCCCTGCTCTACCAACTGAGCTATCCGGGCAATATTTGTAATATTTACAATCTATTATAGCTATACATTTAATAAATTAAATATTTTTTATCAAAATATTTTGAATTCAGTTTATATTTACGAGATAATTTATTTTATATTATGTTTAAAAAAATTTTATTCAAGCTTTTTAGCTTAATATTAATATTGAATTTAGTATTGAATATTACTACTACAGCAAGTGCAAATACACTAGGCGCTTCTATACCATTAAAGCTTAATGCGGTAATTGAAATAAGTAAATTACAAAAAGATCTAGATTTACTAAAACAAAAATTATCAAAAAATATAACAAATAATCAATTAAGTATTTTAAATACTAATACTTTACAGTTAACTAGTGCTGCTGAGACACTTATTACTAGATTACTACCTGATAGTACACAGTTGCAGGTACAATTAGATGTTATAGGACCTACACCAACTTCTTTTGTGAAAGAAACTAGTACTATTGCATATAGTCGTGATAACATCAATGCACGTAAAAAACTATTAGATAATCAAATAGAATGTGCTAAATTTATTATTTTTAGTGCTAATAAAATTTTAGTACAAATAGTTACTATCCATCGTAATAATATACTATCTCAATTAATTCTTAATTCTGGTAGTATTTTTTCGGCAAATTTTTGGTCACCTATATTACATCCTAAGTTAGAAGATAAACATCGTATAACTAGTTTAGTTAATAATATTAATCTATGTTGGCAACAAGCTTGGTCTTCTGACTTTATTTTGGTATCTAGTATATTATTGGTATTAACGATAATATTATGGTTTTGTAGCTCACTTTTTTTAGATAAATTATTATTTTGGTTCAGTATTAATATGCTTCCTGAACGGATGCATTGTAGTTTTATAGTTTGCTCTACTGTACTAATAACAGTACTAAATATAAGCTTAGGTGCTCAATTATTTTATTTAATGGTAACAAGTTTACCTAATGTATCTTATGAAGTAATAGATTTTGCTGATGGTATAAAATGTTTAATATTTTTTTCTTCATTGATATTTGGTCTCGGTAGAGCTTTTTTATCTAAAAATTGTTCATATTCGCAGTTTTTAACTATCCATGATGCTATATATCATAAAATAAAAAAAATACCAATATTATTAGCTATTTTAGTTTTTATTTCAGGTACTATTGAACAGTTAAACAGTAGTCTTAGTACTAGCGTATCTACAACTATTTGGGGATACGGAATATCATCGTTGCTGATAACATCAGTTATATTATTTATATGTTTTTCTAAAATTAGAATTAAAAGTACTCAATTAAATTTACGATCAATAAAATCTAAAATTGAAATAAATTCAGCTATAGTAGATATTATACAAATATGTATTTTTACCTTTTCTATCACTATTTTTATTTCTTTACTCATAGGTTATATATCGCTAGCCCGTTTTTTAACTTATGAATTAGTTTGGATTGCTATGGTTTTATTTATTTTTTATTTATTAATGCATTTTATGGTAGATTTCTTCGAAAGTGTATTTACTCCTAATACTTTAATAGGAGTGCGTATTAAACATATGTTCAATATTGAAGAACGACATTTATTACAAATTTCTACTTTACTTACAGCTATTAGCAAAATATTACTAATTATGTTTGCTATAATAGCGTTAATTAATGGTAATTTTGAATATATAACACCATTAACTTTAATACCTAAAGTTATTAAACTCTGTGGAGTATTCGAAAAACTTGTTGTTCCTGCTAATATACTAAATGCACTTATATTTTTTGCTATTGCGATATATATCCTACGTTTAATTAAAAATTGGTTAGAAAAAGATTTTTTAACAAAAACTATGATAGAACCTGGAATACGTTACTCTTTAGTAACATTATTTAGTAATTTTGTATATGTATTAGTAATTTTTATTTTACTAGCTATTTTAGGTATTAAATGGGATAATATAGCTTGGATCGTTAGTGCACTAACAGTAGGAATTGGTTTTGGTTTACAAGAGATTGTAAAAAATTTTATTTCAGGTTTAATTTTATTAATAGAGCAAAAAGTAAAAGTAGGAGATTTAATTAGTATTAGTGGTATAGAAGGAGATATACGTTGTATCAATATACGTGCTACAGAAATCAAAATTAATGACCGATCAACAGTTATCGTACCTAATTTTCAGTTAATTTCCCAAAATGTACGTAATATTACTATGGGCAACGCTCAAGGTGTAGTTACTATTGAATTAACATTTTCACTAGATATTAATACAGAAAAGGTATGCATGCTTCTTTTAGAAGTTTATAATAAACATAAAGAAATTCAAGTTACACCAACTCCGTCAGTAACATTTAGCCAATTAAATTCTGCTGGTATAGTACTTAGTATAACTGGATTTGTTAGAAGTTCACGTATAGTAGCTTCAACTAAAAGTGAACTTTTAGTTGAAATATTAAAGAATCTACGTTCTAATGGAATTAAATTATAATATTATAATAAATTTTAAAATTAATATTTTAAAAAAAATTACTTATTCAGTTTAATCTAATTTTTTAAAATATGGATATTTATATGAATTATAGTGATAAATTATGGATGAATCATGCTTTAATGCTAACTGAACGTGCTGAAGTAGAAGAAGAAATACCGGTAGGTGCTGTATTAATCTTAAATGGAAATATTATAGGAGAAGGTTGGAATAGTTCCATAGGACATAATGATCCTACAGCTCATGCTGAAATTATAGCTCTACGTCAAGGAGGACAACGAATAAAAAATTATAGATTGTTAGAATCAATTATGTATGTTACTTTAGAACCATGTATAATGTGTGCTGGTGCAATGATACATGCTAGAATTAGTCGTTTAGTTTTTGGAGCTAAAGCTAAAAAAAATGGTGCTGCAGGATCATTTTTAAATATATTAAAAAATAAAAATATTAATCATAAAATTATAATAAATAGTGGCATACAAGCACAGCAATGTTCATTACAACTTAGTAAGTTTTTTCAGCAATGTAGATATCGTAAAAAAATTAGATTTTAATTTTATATCGTTATATTTTATGGTGGAGCTGGCGGGATTTGAACCCGCGTCCGAAATTTCTACTTCTTTAGCACTACATGTTTAGTACAATTTTAAATTTTAATTATTAATAACGAACTGACACGTTATACTAATAAATTAGTCTGATTAAATTTAACGTTTTATCCTCAGACAAAAATTTAACGCGATCTCTTTTATTTGTAACCTTTCTTAAATTCCTTTTAAAGAGAAAATAGAGGATAGAAAGGGAATCTTCAGTTTATTAAACTGATTAAGCTGCTAAAGCAGATTCATATTGCAATTGATTTGCATTTATTTTTTTGAGGCTTTTTACGAGGCAAACCTCACCTCGACATGCACCTTAGGTTTCGCAAATTTCGTCAAATCCATAAATCAGCCCCATATTAAATATTATATTTTCTAATACGTGCTTTGTCAATATTCCATTCTCTTTTTTTAATATCTGTACGTTTATCATATTCTTTTTTACCTTTAGCTATTCCTATTTTTATTTTTACCCAAGATTTCTTCCAATAAAGAGATAGTGGTACTACTGTATAACCAGTACGCTTAATTTTACTGAACAGTAAACTTAATTCATTCTTATTTAGTAATAATTTACGAATTCGCATTGAATCAAAAAAAGAAATATTTATTGGTTGGAAAATAGCACCCAAAAGATAAGCTTCACCATGTTTAAGTATAACATAGCTATTATTAATATTAAATTTATTAACACGTAGCGATTTTACTTCCCATCCTTGTAAAGATAGACCAGCTTCTAATTCTTTCTCAATGAAGAATTTATGTTTGATATGTTTATTTTGCCAAATATTAATTATTCCTGATTGATATTTTTTCATAGTATATTGGTATATTGAATATTTTATGCTAT
Source organism: secondary endosymbiont of Trabutina mannipara (assembly GCF_900090215.1). Taxonomy (GTDB): domain Bacteria; phylum Pseudomonadota; class Gammaproteobacteria; order Enterobacterales; family Enterobacteriaceae; genus Mikella. Next base: position 28,267 of record NZ_LT594522.1, on the reverse strand, counting down.
CTAAAATTTTTATTGTAAAAATATTTATTTTATAAATGTAAAGAGGTACTTAAAAAATTTTAAAACTTAAATAAAATTTAAGTATATATTTTTTATAAAATAAATTTTTTTACAATAAATTAAATTGTTAGAATTGTTAGAATGCTAATTTAGTATTATCATACTTTTAAAAAAAGTTTATTGAAATATTTTTAGTTATTTAATAACTTACTAAAATTAATAATAACCATTGAATATTATATATTCATCCCCATCTAATATCCAAATTAGACCTTGGAGAAAACTCATAATGAGTGATAAAGAACAAAATACCCCCCTTAATGAGCCAACATCAAAAGAAAGTAAAATAAGTGAAAAAATAAAAAATAAAGAAAAAAATTTAGAAGATCAAGAACAATATCAAGATACTGAAGTTGATTTCAATAAATCTTTAGATCTAAAAGAAAAACGTATTTTAGAATTAGAGACAGAATTAGTCCAATTGCAACAAAAAGAACGTGATAATGTACTGCGTGCTAAAGCAGAGATTGAAAATCTACGCCGACGTAGTGAGCAGGATATTGAGAAAACGCACAAATTTGCACTGGAACGTTTTACTAGTGAACTATTGCCTGTTATCGATAATTTAGAACGCGCACTAGATATGTCAGATAAAAAAAATAGTATGCTAGCATCTACTATTGAAGGAATTGAACTAACACTTAAATCTTTATTAGATGTTGTAAATAAATTTGGACTGAATGTTGTAGGAGATTCTCAAGTACCATTTAATCCTGAGATACATCAAGCTATGACTTTAATTGAATCTGATGAGCATGAACCTAATCAAGTTATTATGGTTATGCAAAAAGGATATACTCTTAACGGACGGCTTATTCGTCCAGCAATGGTAACGGTATCAAAAGCAAAAAACTAAAAACAAAAAATAGTAATGATGAAAAAATTTACTACACATTTTAACATTTATTTATGAAAAATGAGTAATAAAATTTGTATAACTGAAATAGTATATGCTGCGCTGGGCGTTTAGTACATTTAATTCTGCACATATTTATTATGGTCATGGTACCGACAATCCTTGGGATGAAGCATTGGCACTTGGTGTTATCAAGTTTTTTTCTTCCATTAGATTTACCAATAGAAATATATACTGCAAGATTAACTTATAGAAAACGCATCCTTTTGGTTTAAAAAGTTATACTTAGAATTACTTTAGAATTAAAGTAGAATTAAAGAACGTATTCCTGTTCTGTACTTGACTAATATATCTTGTGTCTTTTGTTTTGCGGTCTTGATTTTTATGTAGATGATAGAGTACTGATTCCTCCCTCGTTCACCTAAGGTCTTAGAAGTAACAATAAAATATAAAAAAAGAGATAAAAAAAAGAGGTTTTATATATTATGTGTATTATTGTCAATATTATTAGTATAGGACTAATTTTAATTTTATTCTATCGTTAAATAGAAAAATTTATACTAATCTTAAATTTTAAAATTTATTGGCCCCTGCTGGATTTGAACCAGCGACCAAACGATTATGAGTCGCCTGCTCTAACCACTGAGCTAAAGGGCCTAAAATACAATAATATTAGAAATGATAAAAAAAACAATATTATATTTTCAAATATAGACAAAATACTATAGTTTTAAAATTAATCCTCTAAAAAACTTCGTAAAACATCAGATCTACTAGGATGACGTAATTTACGTAGTGCTTTCGCTTCAATTTGACGAATACGTTCACGAGTAACATCAAATTGCTTTCCAACTTCTTCTAAAGTATGATCTGTATGCATATCTATACCAAATCTCATACGCAAAACCTTAGCTTCACGTGCAGTAAGTCCTGCAAGACTAGCATGAGTGGCTACACGTAAACTTTCAGAAGTAGCAGAATCTAATGGTAGTTCTAGTGTTGTATCTTCAATAAAATCTCCTAGATGTGCATCTTCGTCTTCTCCAATAGGAGTCTCCATAGAAATGGGATCTTTAGCAATTTTCATTATTTTACGGATCTTATCTTCAGGTATAAGCATATATTCAGCCAGTTCTTCTGGATTTGGTTCGCGTCCTATTTCTTGCAACATTTGTCTAGATATACGATTTAGCTTATTTATAGTTTCAATCATATGTACTGGAATACGGATAGTGCGTGCCTGATCAGCAATGGAACGAGTAATAGCCTGACGAATCCACCAAGTTGCATAGGTTGAAAACTTATAACCGCGGCGATATTCAAATTTATCTACCGCTTTCATTAAACCTATGTTTCCTTCCTGAATTAAATCTAGAAATTGTAATCCACGATTAGTATATTTTTTAGCTATAGAGATAACTAAACGTAAATTTGCTTCTACCATTTCTTTTTTAGCACGTCGTGCTTTAGCTTCACCAATAGACATACGACGGTTAATATCTTTTACTTGATTGATGGTTAGACCAGTTTCTTCTTCAATTTGTCGTAATTTATGTAAACTGCAATGTATATCACTATCAAATTCATGCAATTTTTTTGACCATGGTTTATTCATATCTATTGCAGTTTTAAACCAACTTGAATTAGTTTCATTACCAGAAAATAGAGTAATAAAATTATTTTTCGGCATTTTGCTAATTTCAACGCAAAGCTTCATAATAATACGTTCTTGAGTGCGCACACGATCCATCATCGTACGCATATTGTTTATTAGATAATTAAATTGCTTTGGTACTAAACGAAATTGTTTAAATACATCAGAAAGATTTATAATTGCTAAAGTTGATTTTTCATGATTACGTCCATGTTGTTTTATAACATTACTAGTTATTTCGTACTGCTCACGTAGTCTCATAAATTTTTGTTTTGCCAGTTCAGGATCGATGCTACTATCTAAATAGGGGCTATCAACATGATCTTCTTCAACATCTTCAATTTCGTTGGTAGTTAATTTAGAACCAACATGAATTGCATTGGGAAAAATAGAATCTTCCACATTAGGATCAATAAATCCAGTTATAAGCTCAGATAAACGAGCATCTCCTGATTCAATCAGAGTATACTGTTTTAATAAATAAATTATGTTTTCAGGATATTCAGCAACTGAACATTGAACTTGATTTATACCATCTTCTATACGTTTAGCAATATCAATTTCACCTTCTCTAGTTAAGAGTTCCACTGTACCCATTTCACGCATATACATCCGTACTGGATCGTTAGTACGTCCAGATTCAACGCTAGATAAAACTTGTGTTGCTGCTTCTACCGTATCTTCATCATTATCAGAATCTACCAGCAACATATCATCAACTTCAGGTGTATCTTCCATCACTTGTATGCCCATATTATTTATCATCTGAATAATGTCTTCTATATGATCAGGATCTACAACTTCATCCTGAAGATGGTCGTTTACTTCGGAAAAAGTCAAATAACCTTGCTTTTTACCACGTTTTACAAGTAGCTTGAGCTGTGACTTCGAATTTTGCTCCATAAAAAGTATCCACTAAATTAATATTATTAATATTAGATGTTAATTACGTATGGCTAATAATATAGGCTATCTTATCTTTGATAGCAGAAGTAGTAATTCTACTTTATACTAGATATTTTAGGGAAATAATCTTCATTATTTTAAAATGTTTTAGCTAGTGTTTTATTTAGCAACCAAAGTTCTCTTCTTTCATCACCTGTCAATCCTTGAATACGATCGATTGCAATAAGTTTTTCTTGACGTTTTTCAAGTATAGAATCGTAAAAATTAATTAAAATATCAATAAACATTTGCTCTATCAATTGATCTTTTATTAGATGGTTCCATATTGCTAAAGTTTCAAGCTGATGGTGGTATTTATTATCTCTATAATACTCTAATAATTGTCCTGTAGTTATTTCAGGATATAATTTGCATGTTTTAACTAATTCAACAAATAACGATACTCCAGGTTGACTTACTTGTTCTAAACCTTGTACTGTTGGTACTAAATTAGACAAACGTGGATATTGTACTAATAATCCTATCAAACTACGCATAGTTGTTATTTTTATACACTGATACGGAGACTTTATATTTAATTTTATTGTTGTATTTTGTAATAGTTTATTTAATTTGTTGTCGTCTAAAATACCAATTTTAATACCTAACTGCTGACGTAAATAAAGACGTAATGTATCTCCAGGTATCTTTTCTATTAGCGGTAATGCTAACTTACTTAGTTTAGTTCTACCATCAGGACTACTTAAATCTACCTGTTGCATCAATGTTTCAAAGAAAAATGTAGACATTGGATATGATTTTTTAATTTTTTGTTCAAAAGCTTCTTTCCCAATTTTTCGTATTAGTTTATCAGGATCTTCACCTTCTTTTAAAAACATAAAGCGTAGCTGACGACCGTCATTTAAATATGGAAGAGCTTTTTCTAGTGTACTCCAAGCAGCTTTACGTCCAGCTAAATCACCATCATAGCAACAAACTACAAAATCAGTAGTACGATATAGTAACTTAATATGTTCAATAGTAATTGAAGTTCCTAGTAGGGCTACTGCATAGTTTATATTGAACTCTGCTAAAATTATAACATCCATATATCCTTCTACTACTAGTAGTTTTTCTAATTCTAGATGCTGCTGTTTAGCTTCATACAGACCGTATAGCTGATGTCCCTTATGAAAAATTTCTGTTTCTGGAGAATTTATATATTTGGGCTGTCTATCGTCTAACATACGTCCCCCGAAACCGATAATACGACTACGTGTATCGTGAATTGGAAATATAATTCGTTCTCGAAAACGATCATAAGATTGGCTATTATTGTTTATTATCATACCAGCCTTATTTAATAAGGCTCGATCTTCCTTCGAAGAACCAAAGCGATGAATAATATTATCCCAACCAGATGGTGCAAATCCTATACTAAAATTAGTAATAATTTTTTCGCTTAATCCGCGCTGTTGTAAATAATAATAAGCTTTTTCTGTTGTTTGTTTTTTTAGATTATGTTGGTAGAAACAACTTATTTTATTCATTAATTTATATAAATTTTGTCGATAACTTAGTTCATTTTTATTTGAAAATTTTTTTTCATATGGTACTTCTATACCTTGATAAGCTGCAAGTTCTTCAATAGTTTCGATAAAATCTATACGTTCGTAATTTACTAAAAAATCAATAGCATTACCATGTGCTCCACAACCAAAACAATGGTAAAACTGCTTTTCACTATTTACAACAAAAGAAGGAATTTTATCATAATGAAACGGACAGCAAGCATAAAAATTTTTGCTTTTCTTTTTTAATTTTATACGTGTATTTATTAAATTAACAATATCAGTACGTGCCAATAAATTATTAATAAATACACGTGGAATTTTTAAAGACATAATTTTAGATAAGCACTTTTTACTGTGTAGCTAATTTAGCTTTTAGCTAAGTTACTAGAGCTTTTAGCTAAGTTACTAGTTTAATATAAACGATTACGATATACATTCTCACGAGCTATTTTTTTTAGATGACGTTTAATAGCAAATATTTTAGCACGTTTGCGCTTTGTTGTGGGTTTTTCATAAAACTCACGACGACGAACTTCGGCAAAAATTCCTGATTTTTCACAAGAACGTTTAAAGCGACGCAATGCTACGTCGAATGGTTCATTTTCACGAACTTTAATTATTGGCATGCTGATATTACCTCAATAAAAATTTATTAATGCTAAATATATTTCAATTTTAACTATTTTTCTAGTTTATCTAAACTAGAAATTTTTATAAAAATTTTAAAAAATAAAAAGATAAAATTTTATGCTTTTGTCCTATTTTATATATCTTTAATCTTTAAGGTGCGTATAATACCATTTTATCCGTATAATTATATAAAATAAACTATGCGTATATTAGGTATTGAGACCTCATGTGACGAAACTGGTGTAGCTATTTACGATAAAAGACAAGGATTATTAGCTAATAAATTATATAGCCAGGTTAAACTACATGCTAATTATGGCGGTGTTGTACCAGAAATAGCATCTCGAGATCATATTAGAAAAACAGTACCATTAATTCAAGCAGCGTTGGAACAAGCTGATATACAGGCATCTGATATTAACGGTGTCGCCTATACTGCAGGTCCTGGATTAGTAGGTTCCTTAATGGTTGGGGCCACCATTGGTCGTGCACTAGCCTATGCTTGGAAGATACCAGCTATTGCTGTTAACCATATGGAGGGACATTTACTAACTCCTATGCTAGAGATAAATCAACCAAAATTGCCTTTTTTGGCATTACTAGTGTCTGGTAGTAAGACACAACTGATTGCTGTAAGTAATATTGGAAAATATCAAATTCTAGGAAAATCTCTTGATGATGCTGCAGGTGAAGCTTTCGATAAAACAGCTAAACTTTTAGGACTAGATTATCCTGGTGGATCGATGTTAGCAAATTTAGCACAGAAAGGAGTACCTGGTAGGTATATTTTTCCGCGCCCAATGACTGATAGGCCTGGACTTGAATTTAGTTTTTCTGGTATAAAAACTTTTGCTGCAAAAACAATTCTTAAAAGTAAGAATGACTATCAGACACGTTCAGATATTGCACGTGCATTTGAAGATGCAATAGTGGAAACATTAATGATAAAATGCCGTCGTGCTCTTGATAGAACTGGTTTACAGCGTTTAGTAATAGCTGGTGGCGTTAGTGCTAATAAGTCATTACGTTATAGTCTAACTAAAATGATGCAACAACAAGGAGGAAAAATATTCTTCGCTCGTCCTGAATTATGCACAGATAACGGAGCAATGATTGCTTATACAGGTATGATACGATTTAAGGATAATGTTCAATCAGATCTATCAATATCAGTTCGGCCTCGCTGGCCATTAGAAGAATTACCGATGTTGGACATGCAACATCTTAAATAAGATTTAAATATGCTATAAAAGAAAAGCATCAATGTAACTTGATTAATTATTAATTTAAACTACTATTTTAGTATGAGGTTAATGTTGCAGTCTTATTTTAGTTATTTTTTTCTTTTTTCCATTTGACTAGTGCTAACCTACGTTGTCTATTAAGCTCATTACCAATTTGCGTACCAATAAATCCTGCATTAATTATATCGTGTGCAGTTATCGAAGATGCTATCTTGAAAGCTTCACGCAAAAATTCTCCTTGATGAGAAGCATAATTTTCAAATACAGTATGACCACGAACATTTGCTTCACTAGCAAGAATCATCTGTTCCAAACGTTCTGATTTGTGCCAAATATTAATATTGTTAAATATTTTTATTATTATTTTTGGTGTAATATATGCATTATGTAGTAAATCATGGTATTGTGTTATTAATTTTGCTAAATTACGTATTGATTTAGGTACTTTTAAACGTTGACACAAGTTTTCTACTAACTTACTACCTATAAAACCATGTCCATGGTGGTTAGGCCATATTTTGCGCGGAGTAATCGCTTTTCCAATATCGTGACAAAGCATGGCAAAACGTACTGCTATATCATCTGATAGTTTGGCTGCCATTGAAACAGTAAGTAGAGTATGAATACCTGTATCTATTTCTTGGTGCCATTTTGCTACTGATGGGATTCCAAATAAAGCATCTATTTCTGGAAATAACGCTTTTAATGCCCCACATTCACGCAAAGTTTTAAAATAAACTTGAGGATTACGAGTTAAAAGAGCTATTTTTGTCTCTTTCCAAACTCTCTCAGGAGTTAATAATAGTAGTTTATCAGTCATGTGCTGCATAAGTAGCAGCGTTTCTGGAGCAATACGGAAATTTAAATGTGCTAAACTTGCAGCAAAACGAGTAACACGTAATACTCTTAAAGGATCTTCAATAAAAGCATCAGAAACATGACGAAGATATCGCTGACAGATATCACGATATCCTTTATAAGGATCAATGAGATTACCCGCATCGTCGCAAGCAATAGCGTTAATAGTAAGATCACGACGACGTAAATCATCCTCTAATGTAACTTCGGGAGAAGAATAACATATGAAACTTGTATGTAGCCCCTGATCTAATTTTCGTTCTGTGCGAGCTAATGCATATTCTTCGCGGCTTTTAGGATGCAAAAAAACTGGAAAGTCTTTACCTACTTGTTTATAACCTTGTGCTAACATTTCTTGTGGGGTAGCTCCAACTACAACCCAGTCTCTTTCTTTAACTGGAATATTTAATATTCGGTTACGTACAGCACCACCAACTAGATATTTTTTCACAATTATCTCCTGGTAAAAACAGTTTTTTTATTACTAAAATTTAGATTTACTTAAAATAGTATCAAATACTAAATGATAATCCACAATTGCATGTATTCTTAGAGCATTAGGTTTAATAACTATAAAACGAGACCCTTCTAAATTTTCGCTATAATCAACTGAACTACCTGCAAGATATAATAAGCTTATATTTTCAATAATTAGATATACACCTTTTTTTTCAAAAATAATATCGTTTTTATTTACTTTCTCATCTAAAGTAAAACAATACTTGAAGCCCCTACAACCACCTACTATAACATATACTCTTAATTTTAGATTATGATTATCTTCATTAGATATAATATTTTTAACTTTATTGACAGCTGAATCATTGAAATGTAATGGTACAATTTAAAATTGACTCATAATTATATATTCTCAATTTTTTTTAAAATTACTATATACACGATCATCAATAGTTTATATTGAAAATATTTTGTTTTGTATTAAGTTAGTGAACTATTAGCATCAATATAAATATTAACGTTATTATAAAAACAAGGATATAAAAAATAGATATAAAAAGATATAAAAAAAGTAAAATAGCAATAGCGTAGATTATTATCTATTCTATTAGATAAAATTAACATCGATAATCGTAACATCGATAATCATCGATACAATTATGTGTATCTAACTTGTTTTTTTTCGCAATGATGATATTATATTTTTTTATTATTCTGAGATTTTATCAATCTGTACTAGAAACTAAAATATGTTTTATTGCTCTATAATAAAAATATGATTATATTAAATTATATTTAAGGAGAAATAACATGCCCCAAAATGAAAGTCGTAAAAAATCTTCCTTAAGCATTCTTACCAACGCTGGAGTTGAAGCATATCAGCAAAAACCTGGTGAAAAATATATGAATGAAGCACAAATTCTTCATTTTAAGCGTATTCTTGAGGCTTGGCGTAATCAACTTAAAAAGGAAATAGGGCGTATTTCATATATGCAGGATGATAGTGTTAATTTTCCTGATCCAGTAGATCGTGCTGTACAAGAAGAAGAATTTAGTTTTGAACTACGTAATCGTGATCGAGAACATAAACTTATTAAAAAAATTGAAAAAACACTTAAAAAAGTAGAAAATAAAAATTTTGGTTTCTGTGATTACTGTGGAGTAGAAATTGGTATTCGACGTTTAGAGGCGCGTCCAACTGCTAATTTATGTATTGATTGCAAAAATATTGATGAAATTCGTAAAAAACAAATAGTTGTATAAGTATAAGAATATAACTAGCATGATAGATCATGATATCTGTATAAGATTTTATTATATCTAACTACTAACTATTATATCTAACTACTAACTTATACATTAGTGAAAGTATGGAAAAAACACAAAAAAAGAAATCTTCTTTAAATATTATTCCACGTGCTAAACACTCTATTTCTCGTAAATATATTAGTAAAAATGCTTTAAAAGTACTTTATCGTCTAAATAAAGCAGGATATGAAGCTTATTTAGTTGGCGGCAGCGTTCGCGATATATTATTGGATAAAAAACCCAAAGATTTTGATATAACAACAAATGCAACACCAGAGCAAATGCGCAAACTATTTCGTAATTGTAGATTAGTTGGCAGACGTTTTAGACTAGCTCGCGTTATTTTTAGATCAGAAGTTATTGAAGTTGCAACATTCAGAGGTAGTAATCTGATATTTAAGTCTAATAAAAAATTAGATAACTATATTATTGGTCATAATGGTATGATACTACGCGATAATATATTTGGCTCGATTGAAGAAGACGCACAGCGACGAGATTTTTCAATTAATAGTCTATATTATAATATAGCTGATTTTTCAGTACGTGATTATACAGGAGGAATAAAAGATTTACATAAAGGTACTATTCGTTTGATAGGTGATCCAGAAATTAGTTATAGAGAAGATCCTCTAAGAATTCTACGTGCTATACGTTTTGCTGCCAAATTAGATATGACTATTAGCTATGAAACTGCAGAACCTATTTGCCAATTAGCAATTTTATTGCATAACATTGCTCCAGCACGTTTGTTTGAAGAAACTATTAAACTTCTACATGGAGGATATGGTGAAGCTACCTATTATTTATTACGAAAATATAATTTATTTCAGCTACTTTTTCCGTTAGTAAGTAGTAATTTAACTGAACATGGCGATAGTTATGTTGAATTAATGATAATTCGCGCATTATATAATATTGATCAGCAATTGCGCAAAAATATAAGAGTTAATCCAGCTTTTTTATTTGCAGCTATACTATGGTATCCTTTATTAGAAAATACAAAAAAATTAATTTATGAAAGAAATATATCTTATATTGATGCTTTTTCGCTAGCAATACACAATATTTTTGATAAAAAGTTTCAAATTTTAGCAATTCCAAAAAGATTAACTCTCTTAATAAGAGAAATATGGCAACTTCAATTGAGCATGAAACAATGTTATAATAAGCTAATAATCAATCATAAGTTTTATGCTGCTTATTATTTTTTAAATTTACGCGCTAAAATAGAAAAAAATACTGAATTACACAAAATCAGCAAATGGTGGAAAAATTATATTGCATTGCAACAAGATCAAAAAAATAATTACAATATTTATATATAATAATATGTCATAAATATAAATGCCTACTAGAATTTTAGCTATCGATACTGCTACTGAAGCATGTTCAGCAGCTATAATGCTTGATAATGATATTTTATTAAAAAAATTTACCATCGCACCTAAAGAACATACGCAACTTATTTTACCTATGGTAGATAGTTTATTATCAGAAGCTGGTATTACATTAAGTAATCTTGATGCTCTAGCATTTAGCTGTGGACCAGGTAATTTTACTGGTGTACGTATTAGTATCGGTATTGCGCAAGGATTAGCTTTAGGAGCTGATCTGCCGCTTATTGGAATTTCTACATTAGCAATTCTTGCTGAAGGAGCGTGGCGTAATACAGGAGCTAATCAGGTATTAACAGCTATAAATGCGCATATGCAAAAAGTATATTGGGCCCCTTATCAGCGTCAAGGACCAGGTATTTGGATTGGAGAAGAACACGAAGTAATAGTAGAAACTAGAGCATTAGATACTATAATTGCTGATTTTATCGGATGTTGGGCTATTGCAGGTACAGGATGGCAGAATAATTCTGCATTTGTTAATTATGAACATTTACAACTTATAAATGGGAAAATATTATTACCTAACGCACAGGATATCTTACCGTTAGCACTTCATAAGTATTATCATGGTAATATGAAACCAATAGGATTAGTTAAGCAAAATTATCTGCATAACGAAGTATTATGGAAAAATTTTCAAAAAAATAGAAAAGTAAAATAATTAAAAGTAAAATAATTTATAATTACTTTAGTTTATCCTTATACAAGGGTAATATTTGTGCAACCAAAATAATTACTGCTATTATTAAATAAAAAATAAATATAATAATCATCAATTGCGGCATTTCAATTGAAAAAAAACGCAATTTGCTAATAGTGCAATAGCTATTATTAGTGTTAAATACTAATGGTAACCACTTATATAATGGTAGCAAAATAGGCAAATTTGAAAAATTATCACAAATAATAAACGAAGAAGTATTAAGATAATTTATTGCTAGTAACAAACCCTGTAAAGCACTATATATCCAAATTGCTAATCCCACGAAACGTAGTGGAGTTTTAGGAGCAATAATACCCACCAAACTTGCTATTAATAATCCATATAAAGTACAACGTTGATAGATACACCATACACATGGTTTTAATAGCATTATATGCTGCATGTAAAGTGCAACACTTTCTAATGTTAAGGTAGTTAGTGCTAATAAAAACCATATTATCCTATTTTGGGAAAAGTAATATAATACTTTTATCATATGGAAAAAAAATCCAATATTTTTAGTAAAAAAAATAGATGATTTTTTCATAAAAAAAACGTATAATTTTACCATTAATAATAATATGTTCATTTTTTACATAAAATAGTAGTTTTTTATTAAGAATATTAAATCAATAATTTAATTTATTTTTACAATGTAAAAAAATAGTACTGCAGATACTGCAAAAAAATTATAGTGACTAATATAAAAAACATACTTAAATCTTTTTTTTTTAAAAAAATATTTTAGAGATTAAAATCTGTCCATACAGGTGCATGATCTGAAGGATTATTCATTGCACGAATATTGTAATCTATTCCTGTATTTTTAATCATTGTTGATAATGGTAATGAAGCTAATAAAAAATCAATACGAAGTCCTAAATTGTTATTAAAACATCGTGAACGATAGTCAAACCATGAGTAATAATCATTATTAGTAGGATTCATTTTACGATAAGTATCTATCATTCCCCAATCAAGTAAACGTTTTACCCAAATTCTTTCTTCATAAAGAAAAGAACATTTTCCTATACTAAGCCATCTATTACTATTTTTTTCTTCAATACCAATATCTAGATCTGTAAAACAAACATTCATATCTCCCATAATAATAAGTAAAGATTTTCCACTATTGTGGTTTTTTTCTACATATTTCTGTAAATTTTGGAAAAAAAACTCTTTTGCTGGAAATTTTATTGGATGATTACGATTTTCTCCATGTGGAAAATATCCATTGATAACCGTCAATAATCCTTTTTTTGTAATAAAATCAGCCATAATAATCCTTTTTTGAGATTGATTATTATCAGTACAAAATCCACGACGAATTTCTAAAGGTTTTTTACGACTAAGTAATGCTACTCCATAGTGACTTTTTTGTCCGTGATAGTAAACATTATAACCATAACTTAATATCTCATTTACAGGAAACATATTGTCATGAACTTTTGTTTCCTGTAAACCAATTACATCAGGATGTAATCTAGTTATAATTTCTTTAAGCTGATGTATTCTAGCACGTAACCCATTTATATTAAAAGAAACAAATATCATATTTGAGAAAATATAATTTTATTATTTTTACAAATGTTATTTAACATACTATAATTATAAATCTATCTATAATTATAAATCTAATCTAAATTCGATAAATTAATTAATTATAAATTAATTAATTATATTAGTAGTACGTATCTTGTTAAAAAGATTAATTTTTTATTTATTAATCTACAATTATATATAATAAATCAAATTTTTATATAAATTTTATTACTTGATAAGTTATTAAAAATTAAAGTAATGGACTAAGAAAATAAAATAAGCGTTCAATAATACGTTGCCAGTATGGACGCTGTGACCAAATTCTATTTGCTAGAATTTTTGATCTTTTCATATAATAATTTTGTACTTTAGCAAGATCATTACCAAAATTTGTATCATCGATAACTAAAGTTATTTCAAAATTTAACCATAAACTACGCATATCTAAATTTACTGTACCTACTAGACTTAATTGACCATCTACTAAAACACTCTTTGTGTGTAATAAACCATCTTCAAATTGGTATATGTGCACACCAGCTTCTAAAAGTTCTGTAAAAAATGCTCTACTAGCCCAACTGACCAATAATGAATCATTATAACGGGGAACTATAATATGTACTTTTACTCCACGCTGTGCTGCGGTACAAATAGCATAAAGTAAATCATCGCTTGGAACTAAATAAGGTGTAGTAATAACTAATTTTTTACGTGCTGCATAAATAGATGTAAGCAATGCTTGATGGATAATTCCTTCATGAAAACAAGGACCTGAAGCAATTATTTGAATAATATTTTCTGATTTTTTTGAAAATGGTATAATATTTATTTTGGGTTGTGGAAGAATACGTTCACCAGTTTCTATTTCCCAATCATATGAAAATATAATACCCATAACTACTGCTATGGGTCCTTCTATACGTAGAAGAATATCTATCCATTGACCAATACCTATATTTTTTTTGAAAAAACGTGGATCTACCATATTCATACTTCCAGTATATGCAATATAATTATCAATTAACACCATTTTGCGATGCTGTCGTAAATCCATACGTCGTATAAATATACATAAAATACTTACATGTAGTGCTTCTACTATATTAATTCCAGCAGCACGCATTTTTGAATGATAAGAACTACGAAAAAAATTCATACTTCCTGCTGAATCTAGTATTAACCTACAATGCACTCCCCTACGTGCTGCAGCCATTAAAGCTTCTGCTACTTTGTCTACTAAGCCACCTATTTGCCAAATATAAAAAACTATCTCAATATTTTTTTGTGCTTTATTAACATCATTAATTAGCATCTTTAATGCATTATCTGTGTTAGTTAATAATTTTATTTTATTACCTTTAAGACCTTTAAATCCCTGTCTATTTTCACATAATTTAAATAAAGAGCTAGCTAATTCACTATTTTCATTAGAAAAAATACGTTGATATTCTTTAAGATTTTTAATCAATTTAGTAGTAGATTGCCATATATCTTTACTACGTTTTTTACGATATTTATCTAGATTAGATTCACCGAATAAAAGATAGATCATAATACCTAACAAAGGTAAAATATAAATTACTAATAACCAAGACATAGCCGCAGGTACTGCACGACGTTTCATTATTACCCGTAAAGTTACGCTTGTAATTAACAACCAATAAAATAATATTGATAGCCAGTTGCTTATAGTACAAAAAAGCATTATCATAGATAATAAAAATCCTGTTTTAAGTGATTTTAGATCACTAAGAGTATCTCATCAAAGATGTAATAAATAGAACTTTTATTAAAATTTTATATAAATTTTATTTAAGTTAATTTTAAAACATAAATATAGATAATTTTTAATTTAGTCTTCTCTCTCTATAAAGAAAGTTTTTTTAAATAAGTTGCAGCTTTCATTTCAAAAATAAATTTAAAAATTTTTTTAAAAATTAAAGATGTATTATTTAAATTATATTCAATAATAGATATTATTGCTGATCCAGATATTACACCTGATATTCCATTATGTAACGCAATACGTACTTGTTCTGGTTCAGAAATACCAAAACCTTGTAAGATAGGTGCTGCATTATATTTTTTCAACTTATTAACTAAATTAGTTAATAATATATTACCTTTATTTTCAATACCAGTAACACCAGGACGTGAAAGTAAATAAATATATGCTTTACTATATAAAGTTATTTCTTGTAAAAGAAGAAGATCAGCATTAGGAGGACAAATAAAAATAGGGGATATATTATAACGACGAGCAGAATTTCGAAAAGAAAGGCTCTCTAATAAAGGTACATCTGCTACCAACACAGAATCAATACCAACTTTATTACAAAGATAATAAAAAAAATCTAATCCTTTATTATATACTAAATTAGCATAAATTAACAACCCAATAGGGATTGATATATATTTTTTACGAATTGTAGTTAACATTTCAAAACAAGAATCAAATGTAACTCCTGAATTAAATGCACGTAAATTAGCTTTTTGAATAGTAGGTCCATCTGCTAGAGGATCCGAAAATGGAATACCTAATTCAAGAGCATCAGCTCCAGCATTAATAATTGTATCAATAATTTGCAGAGAAATTATGGGATTAGGATCTCCAAGTATTACAAATGGTACAAAAGCACCTTCATTAGAATTTATTAATTTACTAAATAATTTTTTATATCGTTCCATTAAATTTCTCCTTTTGAAGATAAAATCTTATGAACTGTAAAAATATCTTTATCCCCGCGACCTGATAAATTTACTACTAAAATTTGCTTTTTATCTGGTTCTGATCTAATCATTTTTAATGCATAAGCAAGTGCATGGGAAGATTCCAGTGCAGGTATAATTCCTTCATAACGAGAAAGAATCTTAAAAGCATCTAAGGCTTCTTTATCTGTTATCGATACATATTCTGCACGACCTATACTATTAAGATAGGCATGTTGAGGACCAACAGAAGGAAAATCAAGACCAGCAGAAATAGAATAAGATTCTTTAATTTGTCCCTCAGATGATTGTAGCATAGGTGATTTCATACCGAAATAAATTCCGGTTCTTCCATATTTTAAAGAAGCTCCATGCTTGCCTGTTTCAATACCTAAACCTCCCGATTCTACTCCTATTAAACGAACTTTAGGTTCATTAATGAATTCATTAAATATGCCTATAGCATTAGATCCGCCTCCAACGCATGCAATTATTGCATTGGGTAAACAATGTTCTTGTTCATACATTTGTGCTCTTGTTTCTTCGCCTATCATTTTTTGAAATTCTCGTACTATAGTTGGAAAAGGATGTGGACCAGCTGCAGTACCTAACATATAATGTGCTTTTTCATAATTACCAGACCAATCACGCAATGCTTCATTACAAGCATCTTTTAAAGTTGAAGATCCACTATGTACTGGAATCACTTCAGCGCCCATAAGTTTCATACGAAATACATTTGGTGATTGACGTTCTATATCTTTAGCACCCATATAAATACGACATTTTAATCTTAATAATGCAGAAGACAAAGCAGAAGCTACTCCGTGCTGACCAGCTCCAGTTTCAGCAATAATTTCAGTTTTTCCCATACGTTTAGCTAATAATGCTTGACCTAATACTTGGTTTGTTTTATGAGCACCTCCATGAAGCAGATCTTCACGTTTTAAATATAATTTAGCATTAGTACCAATAGTTAAATTATGACATTCTGTTATTGGAGTGGGTCTTCCAGCATATTTAGTAAGCATATTTTTAAATTCTATATTAAATTTAGGATCATTTTGTGCATTTACAAATTCTTCTTCTAATTGAAGAAGTGCAGGTACTAGTATTTGTGGTACATACATACCACCAAATTCGCCAAAATATGGATTAATTAGTGTCATAGTTATAATTATTTTATATATTAAAATTATACTTAAAATTATACTTTTTAATAAGAACGTAATGTATCAAATACAGTAGATATTTTTTTATGATCTTTAATACCAGGTTCAATTTCTAATTTGGAATTAAAATCAATTCCAGCACATCCTAAACGTGTTGCAGCTATACAATTAGCTGTAGTTAATCCCCCAGCTAACATAATATTATCTAATTTTATTTCATTTAAGAGTAACCAATTAAAAGATTTACCGCTTCCACCACCATTATCAAGTACATAGCGATCTATTTTAGATAAATTATTAATTGGTAGTATAATATTAAAAATATCGAATACTTTCCAAAGATAACCATCTGATACTAAATATTGATTTAATATATCAATATAATTTTGATTTTCATTGCCATGTAGTTGTAAAATTGATATTGCTAATTTAGTAGTAATATTTACAATTTTTTTGATTGAATTATTACTAAATACTCCTACATAATGCAATGCAGCACTAGAAATAATATTTTGGGCAATGTTTTCATTTATAACTCTTGGGGTACCTGGAATAAAAATAAGTCCACCATAAATAGCTCCTGATTCTATGGAAGCTCGCGCATCTATAGTACGGGTTAAACCGCAAACTTTATTTGCTCCTAAGAGGATCTTAAATAGAGATGTTATTAAATTTGTTTCAGCCATTAAAGTACTGCCAATTAAAAATCCATTAGTATAGTTACTTATTTTACGTACTTTATTACAAATAGTAATGCCAGATTCACTTATAATATTTATATCTGCTGGTAATTTTGGACTTAAAACATTAATTCTGTTTAAATTAATAGATAAATATCTTAAATCACGATTGTTAATGCCTATTACTTTTGCTTTTAATGAAATTGCACGATTACGTTCTTTATTGTTGATAACTTCAGTTAAGATACCCATATTTAAATGGTGTGCTACTGTCACTAGTTTACAGTAATTATCATCATTAAGAATAGATAACATAAGTAGAATAGCATCAGCTTGATATAAACGTGCTAAGTAAATTTGCCAAGGATCAATAATAAAATCTTTACATAATATTGGTTGGTTAATTGACTGACTTACTTGTCTTAAAAAATTTAAATTTCCTTTAAAATATTTTTCTTCTGTTAGTACAGAAATTACTGAAGCATAATGTCGATAAATACTGGCAATATTAATTGGATCAAAATCAGAACAAATAATTCCTTTAGAAGGCGATGCTTTTTTGCATTCTAGAATAAATTCTATTTTATTATTATCAGAAATTGCATGATAAAAACTGCGTGTACTAGGATTAACTTTATGATTAAAACTTTTTAATGGATATAATTTTTTAAGTTTAGTTATCCATTCATATTTATCTTTAATAATTTTAGTAAGTATTGTATCTTTCATCTATTTTAAAATCCTTTTAAAAAATTACGTATTTCAAATAAAATTTGAATAATATTTTAAACAACTGTTAATTTTATTACTAATTATTAATTTTTTACGAAAGAGCCCATAAAATTGTATTATTTAATAAATGAGTTCCTTGAGTAGTTAAAATAGATTCAGGATGAAACTGAAAACCACATATTCTATCATTATTATTACGTATTGCCATAACTATATTATTATAATTAGCATTGATAGTTAGTGATGATGGTATATCTTTTCCTATAAAAGAATGATAACGTGCTACTAAAAGTGGATTTGACATCCCAGCAAACATATCTTGATTATCGTGATTAATTAAAGAAGCTTTACCATGTATTATTTCGTCTGCTTGAACAATATATCCTCCATAAGATAAAATTATTGCTTGATGTCCCAAACAAATTCCTATTATAGGCAATTTACCACGTAACTTTGTAAGTAATTCTAACATACAACCAGCTTGAGAAGGAATTCCTGGTCCTGGAGATAAAATTAAAATTGGATTTTTAATTTTTAAAATTTCTTTTATAATAAAAAAAGTAGGAAGATTATTTCGATAAATTATCACTCTATGATTAGAGGCACGAAGCTGATCTACTAAATTATAAGTAAATGAATCAATATTATCAAGTAGTAAAATATCTGCCATTTAAAATATCCTTTGCTTCATGTGCAGTAGCAATAGCATGTAAAACAGCGCGAGCTTTATTAATACTTTCATCAACTTCATTTTGTGGAATTGAATCCAATACTATACCAGCTCCTGATTGGACAGTAGCAATATTATTCTCAACATAAGCAGAACGAATAACAATACAAGTATCTAATATTCCTGTAGCAGTAAAGTAACCAATAGCACCTCCATAACTACCCCTACGTTCACCTTCTACTTCAGCGATTATTTGCATTGCTCGTATTTTTGGTGTTCCACTAAGTGTACCCATATTCATACAAGCTAGATATGCATGTAGCATATCTAAATCAGATCTTAATTTTCCTATTACCCTAGAAACTAAATGCATGACAAAAGAATAACGATCAACTTTAATTAAATCAGCTACATATCTAGTACCTGGATCACAAATACGAGCTAAGTCATTACGTGCAAGATCTACTAACATTAAATGTTCTGCAAGTTCTTTATGATCAGAACGCATATTTAGCTCAATACGGCTATCAAGATCAACATCTAATGTTCCATCAATATGACGACCACGTATCCTAGTTCCAGCAATAGGGCATATTTCAATTTGTCTTGTATTAGGATCATATTTTAAAGACCTTTCTGGTGAAGCACCAAAAAGAGTAAATTCATTATCTTGCATATAAAACATATATGGACTAGGGTTAATATTCTTTAATGTAGAATATGCAGCAAGTGTTGAAGGACAAGGAAGAAAAAATCGTCGTGATGGTACTACTTGAAAAATTTCTCCTTTTATAATTTTTTGTTGCATACAACGTATAATTTTTCGATATTCTTCATTACTATGGTTGTATGTTAACTTCATATTATCAATAATTTGATGTTGTATTAATTCTGGTGATTGATTAATTTGATATTGTAATTCTTTAAGTCGATGTTGCAAACGATTTTTTTCAGTTAAACTAGATCTAAAAAGACTACACTGTAATTCACAGTTTTTTTGCTGATGATTAATAGTTAATAATGTTTCAGCTAGATAAAAACAATAATCAGGGCAATGCTGTTTTTGTTGTAAAATTGGTATATTTTCAAATACTGATATAAGATCGTAGGAAAATAATCCACCAAAAAACATTGCTTTAGGCATATTTGGAGGTTGGTTTACTAATTTTAGTAAAGAACGTAGACAATCAAATACTGATAACGAACGTAATCTAGCATCTTCATCAAGATTTTTGTCAATTAATGGAAATAATAATTTCATACTAAATTGATAATTAATTATTTTTATAGTTTTAGGTAAAATATTTTTTAATTGTAATAATAGTGCATAACCATTTCTACTTATAGCTTTAATTATAACAGTTTGACCCAAAGATGTAATACGTAGTGCACTATCAATTATTATTATACTTTCAATATCATTTTTTTTATCAATTTCAGCTGATTCCAATAAAAGTGTTGCAGGACGATTACCACACAATTTATTAAATATAGCTATAGAATTAGTATTATAATTAGCTCTTGCATATAAAACTTCTATATTATTATTTAACATTTTTCTTTTAAGATTATTTTTTATTTATAATAGCATATTTACAATAAAAAATTTAGTATAAAAAAATAAAAAATTTTAAAACAAAGACATTCTTAAACAAAAATAAAGCTATAAAGCTAATTTAGGTGATCGTATTGAGATTAATTTAAAATTTATATTTTAAATTTATATTATAAAATTAAAATATAGTTTATCGTATGATAGTTTATCATAAACCCAAAGGGTAAATTTGTACATCCCATACCTTATCTAAAAGGCAGAAAAACTATTTTTGATTATTTACTTCGTATAAATGTATAAATAGTGTGCAACTTAAAGATGGTAAAGCTGCTTTTTTAAAATAACTTTTTAAAAAAATTATTTCAATTAATGGTATATATAATGTTATCCGTCCAGAAGGAATCATGAATTTCGTAGATTATAGGCTATGAATAAAGGTAAATAAAATTATAATGAATAAATTCTTAGTTATTGTTGAATCTCCTGCTAAAGCTAAAACAATAAATAAATATTTAGGAGAAGAATATATAGTAAAATCTAGCTTTGGTCATATCCGTGATTTATCACAAAAAAATTTAAATTATAAAAAAAAACAAAATTAAATTCACATAAATTATTATTTAATCAAATAGGAATTGATCCATTTAATGAATGGAATGCTTCATATGAAATTTTACCTGGTAAAGAAAAAATAATTATTGAATTAAAAAAAATTGCTAAAGAAGTAAATCATATTTATTTAGCAACTGATTTAGATCGTGAAGGAGAAGCAATAGCTTGGCATTTACGTAAAGTAATAGGTGGTAATAATACTAATTTTAGTAGAGTAGTATTTAATGAAATTACCCATAATGCAATTATAAAAGCATTTAAATTTACTAAAAAATTAAATATTAACTATGTAAATGCTCAACAAACAAGAAGATTTATGGATCGCATAATAGGATATATGATTTCTCCTCTATTATGTAAAAAAATATCACGTGGCTTGTCAGCAGGACGAGTTCAATCAGTAGCTGTTAAATTAGTAGTAGAAAGAGAACGTAAAATTAAATCATTTGTTTCAGAAGAATATTATAAATTATATGCTTATCTAAAAAATTCTAAAAATTTACCATTAACACTACAAGTAACACATAAAAAAGAAAAAATATTTAAACCTAAAAATAAAAATAAAATTAAATTAGCAATAGATATATTAAAAAAAATAGATTTTTTTGTCATTAATAGTTTTGAAAAAATTACTTTTAGTAAACCAAGTGCACCATTTACTACTGCCACACTACAACAAGCAGCTAATGTTCGTCTTAATTATAATATAAAAAAAACTATGTTATTAGCACAACAATTATATGAAGCTGGTTATATTACTTATATGCGTACTGACTCTACTCATTTAAGTCAAGATGCTATTAATATGGCACGTGAATATATTTTAAAAGTTTTCGGAAAATCTTATCTTTCAAAAAAAGAAAGAAAATATACTAATAAAAATAATCTTCAAGAAGCACATGAAGCAATTCGTCCTTCTTACATTAATATTATCTCAGAAAAAAAAA
Organism: secondary endosymbiont of Trabutina mannipara; assembly: GCF_900090215.1. GTDB lineage: Bacteria > Pseudomonadota > Gammaproteobacteria > Enterobacterales > Enterobacteriaceae > Mikella. Next base: position 6,017 of record NZ_LT594522.1, on the reverse strand, counting down.
TAAAAAATCTAAAATTAGATGCACAAAACTTATATAACTTAATATTTAATCAATTTATTGCTTGTCAAATGATGTCAGCAAAATATAATTTTATTAATATTACTGTAAAAGCTGATAATTTTAAATTGCATACTTCTGGTAGAACATTGCTTTTTGATGGATGGATTAAAATTATGCCTTTGTTAGGCCAACATTATAACGATAAAATATTACCAATATTAAAAATAGGAGAAAAATTAAAACTTATTAAATTAATACCTAATCAATGTTTTACTAAACCTCCTGTTCGTTATTGTGAAGCATCTTTAGTAAAAGAACTTGAAAAAAAAGGTATTGGTAGACCATCTACATATGTATCAATTATCACTACAATTAAAAATCGTGGATATGTACATACAATAGATAATCGTTTTTATGCAAAAAAAATAGGAGAAATAGTAACAGATAGATTAGAAGAAAGTTTTAATGAATTAATTAGTTATGATTTTACTGCTAAAATGGAAAATAATCTTGATTTAATAGCTATTAATCAACAATATTGGAAAAATGTATTAAATATTTTTTTTAAAAAATTTTTACAAAAATTAGAAATTGCTAAAAAAGATCCTAAAGATGGTGGTATGCAATTAAATAAATCAGTAATTACTGATATTGATTGTTCAATCTGTAAAAAGAAAATGATGATTTGTACTACTAGTACTGGTGTTTTTCTTGGTTGTTCCAGTTATACTATGAATATAAAAGAAAAATGCAAAAATACTATTAATTTAATTCCAAAATTAGAAATTTTAAATATAATTAAAAATTTTAATCTTAAAAAAGATATATTATTACCTCAGCAATATTGTCATAATTGCAATACAATTATGGATTGTTATATTATTTACGGTCAACATAATATTTTTTATATTTGTGGTAAAAATCCATTATGTAATGGATATAAAATTAAAAAAAGTAATTTAAATCATATTATAACAACAAAATGTAAAAAATGTAGCTATAATATGTATTTAAAACAAGGTTGTTTTGGAAATTATATGTTGTGTATCAATGATACTTGTAAAAATACCATAAAAATTTTAAGTAAAAGCGATATAGCTACACTTTAGTATCATGTAATAGTAATATTTTATTTACATTTTTATTTTCATTTTATGGAGTACATTAGTTTTAGTTTTTAAAACAAAAAAATTTTAAAAATTATAAACTAATTACATATTAAATACATTACATATAATTAAATATTAGATTATAATTAAATCTATTATAATTAAATCTATTTTTTATTTTTTTATATAGATTTATAATAATTTAATTCTAATCTAAATAATCTAATAAAAAAAATAATAAATTGCATTTCATTTTAATAGCTAATGATATAAATTATTTTTAATAAATGAATTATTTATCTAATAAATTCTAATAAATTCATCATAGCAATTGAATTTAAACCTCCATCTTCTACATGTATGATTTCTCCAGTTATTCCTGTTGATAAATTTGAACATAAAAAGCAGAAAAACCAATATCATCAAATTAAATTCCTAATGGGTGTTACTGATTTATAATAAGATATATTTTAAAAACTTTTTTTATACCTAATGCAGATAAAGTACATGACCTACATAAATAGCATTAATTTGAATATTATGTGGACCCATAGCATTGCCATATAATGATTTAACTCAGTCAGCCCTCAGCCCATTATAATAGTACGTTCAGCTCCTATAGAAGTCAAATGTATAGAAGTCAAATGTAATTAGAGAAGATTTAAGCATTGACCTACTAGCTTTAGCCATAACTACAAAACTATAAGAACTAATATCGTGTGTAATAATAAAACTTTCACGATTAATTAACATAGTCACTATCTAATTGTGTTTTAGGAACATAAGATTAAGATATATAATGTACAAAATAATCAAATTTTACCCAAATATATGCAAGACTATTAAATCATTTTTTAATACTTGTATCTACTTGTATTTGTTGTTACATCACATGGTAATACTAGAAATTAAAAAATAGAATTAAAGAATTAAAAATAGAATTTAAATTAGCAGCAAATTTTTATAATCTTAATTTAAATTTATTTCTTGATAAGAAAATGCAAGCTATGCACCTTTTCATATAGCAAAACAATAAGCAATTGAACTATTATTAGCAATACCTGTTACTAAAATACATAATTTTCATAAATAATTCATAAATATTAATCCTTAATGATTGTAAAAAATAATAAATATAAATAAAATAATATTAATCTTTGATTAAAAATCACTTGCCATTATTTACATATTATGTGATAACGCAGTTAGATAAAACTAGATATAATTTTTATATATTTAAAATATAAAATTTTACATATAAATAATTTTATTACTTTTTTGTATATTTATATTTTTATAAAAAATTTAGTTTTTTCTTTTTTATCGCAAAAATGCGATTAAAATAATTAAAAGGAAATATAAAAATGGCAAAAATTAAAGGTCAAGTAAAATGGTTTAATGAATCAAAAGGATTTGGTTTTATTACTCCAAATGATGGTAGTAAGGATGTATTTGTTCACTTTTCTGCTATTCAAAGTAATGGTTTTAAAACTTTAGTTGAAGGTCAAAATGTAGAATTTGAAATTCAAGATGGTCAAAAAGGACCTTCAGCGATTAATGTAACTACAATCTAAATATTAAAGATTAAAGTATTTTAAATATTAAATAAATTAACTAAATTTTAAATCTTCCTGCTGGCTTTAAGCCCGCAGGAGAACTTTAATTTTAATTTTAATTTAAAAATTTAAAAAAAATTTAATATTTTCATATAAATTATGATATTTTGATGTTCTTTTATATCAAAATTTCTAATTTAATTTTTCTATAAATGACATTATATGAGAGCATAATTTTTTAATACCACTATTATTAATAGCAGATATTAAATAATATTTATCTTTCCAATTAAGAGCTTCTAATATAATTTTAATGTTATTTATAATATTATTTTTACTAACTAAATCTAGTTTAGTAAAAACTAACCAATTAGGTTTAGATGCTAATTTTTTACTATAATTATTTAATTCTGTAATTATAATATTAGTATTTTTAATTATATTTGATTTATCTAAAATTGATAAATCAATAAAATGAAGTAATAATTGACAACGATTTAAATGTTTTAGAAAATTAATACCTAAACCTTTACCGTTAGAAGCACCTTTTATTAAACCAGGAATATCTGCTATAATAAAGTTTTTATTTTTATTCAAAAATACCCCTAAATTAGGGGTTAATGTAGTAAAAGGATAATCTGCTATTTTAGGTTTAGCTGCAGATATAGTACGAAGAAATGTTGATTTACCAACATTAGGTAAACCTACAATACCTACATCTGCCAATAATATTAATTTTAATTGTAATTCACGAATTTCTCCTTTTGTACCTTCTATTTTTTCTTTTGAGATTTGTGATGATTTAAAATGAATATTACCTAAACCATGTAATCCACCTTTAGCAACTATTAGTTGTTGATTATGTTTAATCATATCACTAATAATTTCATTAGTTTTAATATCTACTACTGTAGTCCCTACAGGAACTTTTATTATACAGTCTTTACCACATTTTCCAGTACAGTTATATCGTTTACCATTATGTCCATTTTCAGCAAAAAATTTTCTTTTAGAGCGATAATCAATAAAAGTATTTATATTTTTATCCGCTAATAAATATACATTTCCACCATTTCCACCATTTCCTCCGTCTGGTCCTCCAGAAATATATTTTTTTTTACTAATACAACCATTTCCACCATTTCCTGCAGAAACTAAAATTCTAATTTCATCAAGAAATTTCATAATAAAATTCTCTTTAAAAAATTTTTCGTTATAAAATTAATTAGCAATTATACTAATAAATTTACGACCTTTAGGTCCTTTTTTGTTAAATTTAACGGTACCTGAAATTAAAGCAAATAATGTATAATCTTTTCCGTATCCTACATTTTTTCCTGGATGAAAATGAGTTCCACGTTGACGAATAATAATACTACCAGCATTTATAATCTCTCCATCAAAATGCTTAACTCCTAAACGTTTACTTTTTGAATCACGTCCATTACGGGTAGAACCACCTGCTTTTTTATGTGCCATGAATTAATTCTCTACAATATCTGATATTTTAATATCGGTGAATAATTGATGATGACCAATATGTTTACGATAATGTTTACGACGATTAAATTTTATAATCATAATTTTATTATAACGTCCATGAGCAATTATTTTAGCTATAATTTTACTTTTTATAAGAAAAGGATTACCAATTTGAATTTTAGGATGATTAACAATCATTATAATTTGATTAAATTCAATTATTTTATCCACTAAAATATTCAATTTCTCAATTCTAATAATTTGATTTTTAACTACTCGGTGTTGTTTTCCACCAGCTTGGAAAACTGCGTACATATAACCCTCATTATTATTCTGTTTTGTAATAAAAATTAATATGCTATAAATGTTTAAATTGTCAAAATAAATTTATAATAAAAATTATGATTTATTGATTCCTTTTTTTAAAAAAAAATGATAGGGTAAATAGTCTACTTTTTTTTCTAATAAAGTATGTTTCATAAAATGACAAAAATAAGGAATATATCTAACTGTAGCTAAATCATCAGTTATAATTAGCAAAGTTTGTCCATCTTTCATATTACGTACAATTTTACGTACCATTATTAGTGGTTCTGGACAAAATAAACCACAAACATCTAAAATTTGATCAGTATCAAACATAAATAAAAAATTAAAAAAACATTAAAAATTAAAAATTTAAAATTTATTTTTTATTTAATTAACATTAAAATTAACATATTATAACATTAAATATAACATTAAAATTAACATATTATTTTAATAATATCAATATTTTAATAAAATCACTAATATAAAATATAAATAATATCATATTTCAAATAAAATATAAATAATATCATAATTCAAATATAACAAATGAGAACAAATGAATTTAAATTATTGCATTATGATAACTGCTACCGCTTATGAAAAACAAAATTCTATTATTGCACTACAATTTACTAAAACACTATTAGAATCTAATAATCATATTAGTACTATATTTTTTTATCAAAATGGAGTAAATAATGCTAATAGTTTAATTACTTCCGCTATTGATGAAATAGATCTAATACTAGCTTGGTGTGAACTTGCAAAAAAATATAAAATAAGATTAGATATTTGTGTTTCTGCTGCAATAAGACGAGGTCTTGTTAAAACAGAACAAACAATTATGCTTAATAAAAAAAATAAAATTGGTAATTTTCAAAATTATTTTAACCTTGTTAGTTTAAGTTATTTTGCACAAGCATTATTTTTTTGTGATCGTTTTATTCAATTTTAATCAATATTTAATAATAGTTTTGTTTGAATAGGAATAAAATAGGTTTATAGGAATAAAACTAAGTTAAGTTATAGTTAGATGAAGAGTATCGCTTTTATTTTTACTAATGGACCATATGGAAATACTTCAAGTAGTGAAGGACTTGATTTATTATTAGCAATTTCATCCTTATCTAAATCTAATAAAATAGGTGTATTTTTTATTTCTGACGGAGTATTATTACTTTTATCTAAACAACAACCAGCTAAAATTTTAGCTAAAAATTTTACTGTTAAATTTAGTATTTTATCAATATATGATATTAATCAAATATATATGTGTGCTGATTCTGCAATGGAACGTGGTTTAAATTCAAATATTGAATATATATTAGATTTTGAGTTTTTATCAGCTAAATATCTACGTCATTATTTATCTAAATATAATGTTATCTTAACTTTTTAAGAAAGATTATCAAAAATTATCTTTAAGATAAAATTATATTTATTATATTATATCTATTATATTATATCTATTATATTATATCTATTATATTAGATATTATATTATTCTTATATATTATATTATTATATAATATTCTTATATATTATATTATTATATAAT